>JAYVZU010000068.1:0-2510 GCA_043783075.1 Rhodanobacteraceae bacterium | reverse complement strand
TGTGCGGTTTCATGAGTTGGGTGGGGCGGATGTTTTGAAGATTGAAGATCTGCCGCTGGAGCAGCCGGGTAAGGGCGAGGTTCGGCTGCGGGTGAAGGCGTTTGGTCTGAACCGGGCGGAGTGTGTGTTTCGGATGGGCAAGTATCTGGTGCAGCCGACGTTGCCATCGAAGATTGGCTATGAGGCTTCTGGGATTATCGAGGCTGTGGGTGAGGGTGTCGACGCTGCCTGGTTGGGTAAGACCGTGAGTACCGTTCCGGCGTTTCCGGCGGACAAGTACGGAGTGTATGGAGAAGTGGCGATTGTGCCGGTGGGGGCGATTGCGGAGTATCCAGCGCGGTTGAGCTATGTGGAAGGTACGAGCATCTGGATGCAGTATCTGACGGCGTATGGCGCGATTGTGCTTCAAGGGAAGGTAGCGAAGGGTGAGTATGTGCTGATCACGGCGGCTAGCTCGAGCGTGGGAGTTGCCGCGATTGAGATGGTGAAGGCCGAGGGGGCGATCAGCATAGCGACGACTCGAACCTCGAAGAAGAAGGCGGAGTTGCTGGCCCTTGGGGCGGATTATGTCATCGCGACCGAGGAAGAGGATTTGGCGGCGCGGGTAATGGAGATTGCGGGCGGGAAGGGCGCGAGGATTGTGTTTGATCCGGTGGCGGGAAAGGGGCTTCAGGCACTCGCTGCAGCCGCGGCAATTGGTGGCACGATCTTTGAGTATGGGGCGCTGGCATTGGAGCCGACGCCGTTTCCGCTGTACCACGCGTTGAAGAAGCATCTTTGGATCAAGGGATATACGTTGTTTGAGGTCGTGGGTGATCCGGAGGTGTTTCCGACGGCGAAGAAGTATGTGTTTGACCGGTTGGAGTCGGGGGTTTTCCAGCCTAAGATTGCGAGGACTTTTCCGTTTGCGGAGGTGGTGCAGGCGCAGGAGTATATGGAGTCGAATGCGCAGGTGGGGAAGATTGTGGTGGTGGTTTGATGGGCTTACTTTGAGCCAATGGCAACGGTTTTAACGGGGATTATAGGGATAAGGGCGGGATTAGGGGATGAAGCCTTTTGGGGAAGAGCGAAGGCTAAGGCTAAGGCAAGTGCAACTACGGAGATTCTGGCTTCGCCAGAATGACGTCCATGGTCGGGCGGGGCCTGCGGGGAGGGGTCCATAGGCCGGAGGTTATGGGCTTTTATTTTGCTTGCTGGACAGGCGGTTGTAAGATCGAGGCACTCTATTCCTGCATCTGAAACCTAAGAAGCTGACATGGAAACTTTGACAGCGGATGCGGTATCGTCGAACGCGGCTGGCGCTTACACATGCCCGATGCATCCTGAGGTTCGGTCGGATAAGCCTGGGGCTTGTCCGAAGTGTGGGATGGCGCTGGAGTTAGTGGCTCCGGTGGCTCCGGCTGCGGCAGTGACGGCTGAGCCGAAGTATACGTGTCCGATGCACCCGCAGATTGTGATGGATTAGCCGGGGCCTTGCCCGATCTGCGGCATGGCGCTTGAGCCTATGGAGGTTACGGCGGAGACTCTGGAGACGGCTGATCCGGAGTTGGTGAGCATGACGCGGCGGTTCTGGGTTGGGACTGGGCTGTCGCTGCCTTTGCTCGGTCTGATGTTTGTCGGGAAGATGTCGCCTGCGATTGGGTGGATTGAGTTGGCGCTGGCAACGCCGGTCGTGTTGTGGGGTGGGTTGCCGTCCTTTCAGCGCGGCTGGGCGTCGGTTATTAACCGTAGCCCGAACATGTTTACGCTGATCGCAATAGGAACGGGCGCGGCTTATCCGTATAGCGTTGTAGCGGTGGTTGTGCCGCGGATTTTTCCGGCTGGGTTCCGGGGGATGTCGGGCGGGCTGGATTTGTACTTTGAGTCGGCGGCGGTGATCACGGTGCTGGTGCTGCTGGGGCAGGTGTTGGAGCTGAAGGCTCGGGGGCGGACTAGTGGGGCGATGAAGGCTCTGCTGGGACTGGCTCCGAAGATGGCGGTGCGGGTTTCGAAGTGTGGGCACGATAGCAATGTGGCGATCGAGAAGATCATGGTCGGGGACACGCTCAGGGTTCGGCCGGGCGAGAAGATTCCTGTCGATGGCGTGGTGATGGAGGGGCATAGCTCGGTCGACGAGTCGATGGTGAGCGGCGAGCCAATACCTGTCGAGAAGGCCGAAGGGGCCAAGGTCGTCGGTGGAACGATCAACGGCACGGGCAGCTTTTTGATGACGGCGGAGCGGGTTGGAGCCGACACGCTGCTGGCGCAGATTGTGAAGATGGTGAGCGCGGCGCAGCGGACGCGGGCTCCGATACAAAAATTGGCGGATAGGGTTTCGCTGTACTTTGTGCCGGTGGTGCTGCTGGTAGCGGTGGTGACCTTTGTGGTGTGGGCGCTGGTTGGGCCGGAGCCGCGGCTAACGCATGGGTTGGTAAATGCAATGGGGGTGCTGATTATTGCCTGCCCGTGTGCGCTGGGCTTGGCGACGCCGATGGCGATCATGGTGGGGACGGGGCGCGGGGCCAGCGAAA
>JAYVZU010000067.1:0-22675 GCA_043783075.1 Rhodanobacteraceae bacterium | reverse complement strand
TGTACTATCCGGGGGCTTTCGATGCGGCGTCGCTGCAGTTGATTGAGGAGCACTTTGCCCCCCGGATGCGTATCGCGGTAGATGAAGCCGAGGCGGCGCACTTTGGCTGCAACGTGCTGAATGTTGGCCATAACATCTTCATGCATCAGCAGGATGGCACCGTTGCGCGCCGTCTGCGGGCGCATGGCTACGATGTGACCGAGTTGCCGCTTGGTGAGTTCCTGCGGGGCGGCGGCGCAGCCAAGAGCCTGGCGCTGCGCCTAAGCGACGTCACAGCAACGCACGCGTCGGAGATGCAACTAGCTGGTTAGGGTGGACTCGGAGGCGATCTGGGCTTGAATTTCGGCCAGGATCGCCTCCGCTGCTTTAGCGGGGTCGGCGGCCTGGGTGATGGGGCGACCGACGACGAGCATTGACGCTCCAGCGGCGATGGCGGTGGCTGGTGTTGCGATGCGACGTTGATCACCCGCAGCGGTGCCTGCTGGACGGATCCCCGGAACCACCAGGAGAGGATTGCGCGCGAGACCGGCACGAAGCTTGGAAATCTCTTCGGGCGAGCAGACCAGGCCGTCTATACCGGCTGATTCGGCAAGTTTGCCGAGACGCAGGACTTGCATGGCAGGGGAGTCGAAGACGCCAATTCCTGCGAGCTGCGCTGTGTCCATACTGGTGAGGACCGTGACGGCGAGGATTCGTGGAGCGTCTGGGTGGCTTGCGGCGGCCTCGGCGGCAGCGGAGAGCATGGCAGAGCCGCCGGCGGCGTGGATGGTCAGGAGTGACGCTCCGAGCGACGACACGGAACGCACGGCGCTGGCTACGGTGTTGGGGATGTCGTGCAGCTTGAGATCGAGGAAGACGTTGAAGCCTTGGTTTCGCAGCGAAGTCATGATGGAGCTTCCGGTTGCGAGGTAGAGTTCAAGTCCTACTTTAAACCATTGACATTGACCTTCGAGTTGTTCGACCTGGTGCTGGGCGAGTTCGGCGGTGGGGAAGTCGAGGGCAACGATTAGTCGGTCGCGGGCTGAATTCGGCGTAGGCATCAAGGGACATGATATTCGTTGAGAGCCGGATTTAGGCGCGGGAGTGTCTGCCATCGAAACAGTTTTGACCATCGCGGGGTTTGACCCCTCCTCCGGAGCAGGAATTACGGCTGATCTGGCGGTGATCGCAGCTCACGGAATGTTTGGGACTTCGGCGATTACGGCGCTGACCGTTCAGTCGACGCTGGGAGTGAAAGCGAGCCATCTGCTTTCGGCACCAGTGCTGGAGGCCACACTGGAATGCCTGATCGAAGATCTGCCGCCGGCTGGGGTAAAGCTTGGCATGCTGGGAAACAAAGAGAATGTTCAGGTGGTTGTAAAGATTCTGCAGGAGTTGCGAAGCGGTGGTTGGAGGATTCCAGTGGTGCTGGACCCGGTGATGCGGTCGAGTTCGGGCCGCGAACTGCTGAATCGCGCGGGGCTGGATCTACTTCGAGAAGAGTTGCTACCGCTGGTGGACTGGGTGACTCCAAACCTGCTGGAGCTTGGGCTTTTGACTGGGATGGAGGTTCATGGACCGGACGAGATGGAGGCAGCGGTTGATCGATTGATATTGGGTCATGCGTGGTTGAATGTGGTTGCAACCGGAGGTCATCTGGAGTCGGCGGACGACCTGATTGCGTTATCGGACGGACGGCGGAAGTGGTTGCGCGGGGAAAAGCTTGTTAGTCGGGCCACCCATGGGACGGGCTGCGCCTACTCCACGGCGCTGATGTGTGGCCTGGTGGGCGGGCACGATCCGTTGCAGGCTGCGCGACTGGCCAAGGACTTTGTGGCCGAAGCGATTCGACGGGCCGAGATTATCGGAAATGGGAATGGACCTATGGAATTACTGTGGCCGCTTCGGCGTGGTCGCTCCGTAGGGCATTAGCTGGGGCGGACGTGTGTCAGGGGTGAAGTCGCAATCTTCTACGCCGATAGGTGGACGGAGAGGAATTTCCGACCATGTCCATTATCGCGTTTCCACCCTCCGTCCAAACTGCTGCTGAACATATTGATCCGGTGGTTCGGTTGCTTGAACCGCCGCGACAGAGCGTACGGCCGATACTGCGACGAGGCACGATTGAACAGGGTCGGGCCCTGGAGTCGCTGGGCCACGCCGTTGAGTATCTGATAGATTCCAGTCTGTTTGCAGTTGGCGAACATAACCAACGAGATGAACAGGAGTCGGTGCAGATCTTGATGCGAATGAGTCGCGCGGTGTTTGCTGAGTGTCCAGAGGTGGTTTCGGTGCGTCGTCGAATGCGGCGTTGGGTGTCGGAGCGATTTTCTGCGGGCAGCGGCATAGAGCATCGGGGGTAGAAGATAGGATTGGTTTTACTAGCACTATACATAATATGTGTTATCGGACATTGCTTCAGAATTGTTTTGTTACCTCATGCTGCGTCCTCTGCCTCCACTGCACGTCTCACGAGCGTCGGATATTCTCTGCATAAGAGGTGTGACGCTTGAGGACATCAAGGTGGCTGCGGTTGGGACTCCGAATTGCCGGTTGGGCAATTGTTGGTGTGCCGACACTTTTCGCCCAGATTGGAAACCAAGGCGCGGCGTCAGCCACCGTCAGTTCCGTAAGTTCAAGTGCGGTTGCGGTCTCGCGAACTGTACGCGGCCGAGTCACGAATGCGCTCGATGGCTTGGGCGTGCCACGAACCCTGGTGCAACTGAACAACCGTTCAGTCCTGACAGACTCTCAGGGCCAATTTGAGTTTCGTGAATTTACGGATACCCAGGCCTACATGACGCTGATCAAACCTGGGTACAGCCAGACAAATAATGCCACTATGGGAGTCGGACGGCAACGCATCAAGGATCTGGATTCGACGATCACCTTACGCCTCTATCCGGATGCGACGATTGTTGGGACTGTGACGGGCCGGGACGCACAACCGTTGGCACGGGTACCGATCTCACTGCAGCGGGGCGTATTTGACCAGGGTAGCTGGCGGTGGGTGACAATCCACGCGGCCCAGACAGGCCTGCACGGCGACTATCGCTTTAGGGAGCGATCTGGACGATTTCGCATATCGCTCAACTACGTTGCAAGGACACAGGATACCGGACAAAGTGTTTTGCCAATGCATTATCCAGCTGATACGTCAAGCGATAATCGAAGTTATTTTGAGGTGGCGAGCGGTCAGGAGAGGCGTATCGATCTCCGCGCCCGCACGGGAGTGACGTACCCGGTTGCGGTCCAACTTGACTTGCAGGATGAGCAGCGAGGCGTCCAATTTTTCGCTGTGACGTCCGATGGCGAGGCGTTTTCAGTACCGCCTACAGGCTCGTTGGCTCAGGGTTCTGCCCAGGTATTACTCCCCGCTGGGACATACACTTTGCATGCTCGGATTGAGAATCGTGAGTCCAGCATGGAAGGTTCGGCACGGTTGACGGTGACGAACCACATGCCCGATGCAGTTCCGATTCATATGGAGCCTGCGGCAGTTTTGCCGGTCGAGCTTTCGATTGATGCTGTTGCGATCGCGGAACCCCCTGGAACTGGATCGTATAGCAACACCACGTTAACTGTGAATCAACAGAAGGTTGACTTGCGACAATTCAACCTTCGGTTGCACAATTTGTCAGCTCCAGACTTGCCCTCAACCCGGGATATTATGCTGCGGCAGAACGAAGGTCATGGGTACGAGTTTCGGGTTCCGCCGGGCAGATATCGTTTGATGGTGGGGGGCGGTGGCAGTTGGTATGTGGCGTCGGCAACGGCCGGATCGACAAATTTGATGTCGAGCGAGATTCTGGTTGGGGGCGGTGGTTCTGGAACGCCAATCAGGATTGTCGCCAGCAACGCGCAGGGTGTGGTGAGTGGAACAGTCCGGGTTACGGGCAATGAGGATTCGGTTTGGGTGTATTTGATTCCGAGTGGACCGAGCCTGGGAGGGATCCACAACGTTGCGGTGAATCTAACGACAGGATCTACTTCTACTTTCTCGCTGCAGGCTCCAACTGGCGCTTATCTTGCGGTCGCGGTGGACAACCAGATTGAAGATGACCTACGCAATCCGGAGGTGATTGCGCGGTTTTCGACGGATGCGAAACCAGTTGAGGTTTCCTCATCGGCAACTGCGAGTTTGACTCTGGAGATTGCTCGGGAGAAGAAACAGTGACTACGGGGCAGCTGGCGCGGATGATCGTACTCGGTGTGTTGTGGCTGGGTGTGTTTCGGTTTGCGCTGGTTGCGGAGCTTCCGGCCAAAGAGTTTCGAGTGTCTGGGACAGTGTTGAGTTCGCGGGATGGGGCACCAGTTCCCTACTGCCGGATCTCGGCGTATCCGGCTGCGGCGAGTGATGCGGGCGCGGCACGGGCCAACAGTGGCGGACGGCAACGTTTCGACCGACGCCCTGGGATGCAGGGCGGAGGCCGGCTTGGCGGGTTTGCTGGCGTGGGCGGTGGAAATTTGCCGCCGGAAGTGACTTCCGATGCGTCCGGGAAGTTCAGCCTGGAGCTTCCGCATGGTGGTACATGGCGGATTGCGGCGTCGGCACGAGGATTTCCAAGCCAGGATTTCGAAGAGCATGAAGGGTTTTACTCGGCGGTGGTGCTGAGCGATACGGCCCCGACATATAGCCTGAAGTTCCGATTGGTGCCAGATTCGGTGCTGACAGGTTTGATCGTCGATGAGTCAGGGGACCCGGTGGCTTCGGCCCAGGTGACGGCGGAACTTATTTCGCTGCCCGCTCCGGGCGAGTCGGCGGGGGGCAGACCTCGACGGGTCGGGTTCTCGCAGACGGACGATCGTGGGCGGTACGAGATTGGCGGGTTGGCTCCGGGACAGTACCACCTGGTGGTGCAGGCTCAGCCCTGGTATGCGGTTGGTGGTCGCGGATTGCAGGGGTTTCGACAGACTGGTGCAGCAGCGACGGCTTCCGGCCCGTCGCCGGATCCATCGCTGGATGTAATTTACCCGGTGACGTGGTTCCCGGGGGTGGATGACGAGGCTGCGGCGGAGATAATTCGGATTGCTCCGGGCGAGGAACGGCAGGCTGATTTTCATCTGACGGCAATTCCTTCGATCCACCTGAGGATTCCAAAGACTGAGGTTCCGGCAAGCGTTGGGGAGACGAGGGGGCGCCAGCAGGTTCCGCCGGTTATGATTACGCGGCTTGGCAATGATTTCATGGTAGGGATGCAGCGGATAAACCCGGGCAGCAATCTTGGGAGTGAGTGGGACTTTGGTGGGCTGGCACCGGGCACGTACGAGGTTCGGATTCCGGGACCAGATGGCCGGACCGGAGATGTGCGACAGATTGAGGTTCGGGCCGGGGCTCAGACGGTTCTTACGCTGAATGGGGCGAAGGCTGTGGCAGAAGTTGAAGTAAAACTTGAAGGAGTTCCGACAAGTTATACACTGCTGGTTGAATTTGTCGATACAGAGACAGGTGTGCGGGTGTCGACAGCGCCAAACTTTCGAGGCCGGGGAGGGCGGGCTCTTGGCGATCAGGGAGAGGAGGAGCCGGAATCTGCGAGTTGGACCATCATGCTGGCACCGCACTCGTACGAGGTCTCTATCAGCGGGAATACTGGAGCTTACCTGACGGGCTTGACCGGGGAGGGGGCAAAGGTGACAGGGCGGGTGGTGACGATCTCGGGAGCCGCGACGTTGACGCTGCATCTGGCGAACAAGCATGTTCAGGTTGAGGGTGTCGTTCGGGGCGACGGCGGACCGGCGGTTGCGGCGATGGTCTTGCTGGTACCGGCGACGTTGGGATTGGCTGGCGGATTCGTGGAGATCAAGCGTGAGGAGACGAACACGGACGGGACGTTCCAACTGTCGGATGTGCCGCCGGGAAAATACATTTTAGTGGCGATCGATCATGGTTGGGATGTGGATTGGCGTGATCCGGCGACGCTGGGGCAGTATCTGGTGCGCGGAACTCCAGTGGACTTGCGGACGGTTCCGAAGGCGCATGAAGAGTTGCAGGCAGTTGCGCCGAATTGACCTAAGGATGGGGACAGTCGAGTTTGATGGTGTTTACCGCGCCGATTACATCGCTGTTGCTTAAACGTGGGGTGAGGACGTGGTAGACGGTGGAACAGGTGGATTGGACGGGTTCGGAGTGGCCGAGGGCGAATCCGAAACGAGCGTAGTTGACAACGCGACAGGTTCCGCCGGGCTTGTCGGAAGGGAGGCCGTCCCATAAGGCGATGAGGACTTGTGAGTGGCTGACGAGGTAGTGGGCGAGGGCCTCGTAGGTGGTTGCGCGCGCCTCTTCGCTGGATCGAAGTTGAGCGAGGGGCAGGTTGCCGAGCGGCAGTGTGATGGTGACGTCGGAGCGGGCACAGAGTTCGTCGAGTTTGATCTGGACGTCGTGCGGCATCTGGTCGCGATAGATGCCCAGAGGCATCGGCAGGATTGCTGCGACGCTGATTCCCTGTTGGAGCGCAACTTCGGCTACGAGTTGGTCGGCGCCTTCCGCCAATCCGCTGAGTAGCTGCAACGGCTGGGACGGGTTGTGTTGCTGCAGCGTGGTGATAATGCTTGCGACTTCGTGGCGCAGAGCGGGCAAATCCTTGGGACGGAGGTCGCGGTGGCCGGTCACGGCAATTCCAAGCGATGGCTGGGTCATAGACTTTGATTTAGACGAGGTGCTCTAGCTTGACGTGTTCTTCGGCGTAGGTTCGGCCGGTTTCGCGAAGAGCCGGGATTGCGAGAATAGCGTCGAGGGCCGACATGTTGGGATGCTCTTTGAGCAGATCTTCGAGCGTCTGGGAGTTGTATGACTTGTTGTAGCGGACGTAGCTGAACCAGCTTCTCCCGGAGAGTGGGACGCCCATCAGGTCGCCTATTTCGGAGTCGAGCTTGTCCGCGTAGATACAGTCGCCGAGGCATCGGCAGAGGAAATCCTGCTGCCATGCGACACCGTTCATCAGCGCGGTGGGGATGGTGGCGGCGTTGTATCCGAGCCACAGACTCTGCGCCTTGCGCGGCAGCGCGGACGTGAAGCGGAGGGTGCCGAGTGAGACAATGCGAATCTTGTCGGGGCCAGTCTCCCAGTTCATGTTGTAGCAAGGCAGAATGGCAGTGAGGCCGGCGATGAGGGCCGGGTTGTTGTACGGAGTGATGCCGCCATCGACGAAAAGATATGGCTTTTTGTCGAGGATGATTTCCTCGGGGTCGAAGTAGACTGGCGCGGCTGTACTGGCGCGGACGACCTTCCAGATGGGGATTTTGAGGTTGCAGTCCGCGAGTTCAGGCCGGTTATATAGCGCCTGGGGATTGTTGGTGAGCGGCCAGGCGGAGCCAGTGGTGTGGTTGCGGACGACGACGAGCAGACCCTTCTTTAGCCGGGGGCTATCGAGGAGGGCGAGTTCTTTGCCGTCACCATTCTCGGAGAAGACTCGCTGGAGGAATTCGGAGAGCGGCTTGGCCTCGTAGCGGGAGATAAGGATTTTACGGATGGGGCGATACCACGGGACAGGCGTGAACATTGTTCGGCCGTACTTGACGTAGAGCTCGAGGATGGCTTCGACGGTCATACCCCAACAGAGGCAGGTGGCGATGATGGCGCCGGTGCTGGTTCCGGCGAAGAGGTCGAAGTGGTCTGCGAGGACGAGATCTGGATTACCCGCGGATTCTCGGAGGAGAGTCTGCATCCGCAGCAGAATTTCGAGGGTGAAGACGCCGCGGATTCCGCCGCCATCGAATGTGAGGATTCGCTTCAAGGGTCTAACTCCCGGGCAATTTCGTGTTCTGGAGGAGGGAGCGCCACTCTAGTAGCTCGACGAGCAGGGCGCGTTCGATTTTGCTGACGACCTCGATGATCGGGGGCCAGGTTCTGAAGACGCGAAGTTCGGCCTCCCAGTCTGCGAGAGCGTGGTGGAGTTCGAGGTAGCGGCGTTGGCGGCGGCCACAGTCTTTGACCACGAAGAGAGCGCCGGCGATGGTGGCGAGCTGAAAGAGTGCTGCGGTGACCAGGCCCATCCACGACTTGCCGCTGGTGGCGGCCTGGCTTGAACTCATCAAGGAGTGGCTTATAACCAGCCCGGTGGATATGGCTATGGCGCTGAGGGAACAGACTTTGCCGACGAGGCTGTACCGCTTGCCGCTGACTTTGGCCTTCGCCGCCTGATGGGCAAAGTACTTCATCTGGTCGAGGAGACGATCTTTGACATAGCGCTCCTTGAACTCGTCGAGGGTGATCTCGGTGGACTGGTGCGCCTGGGATTTGAGCAGATTCAACGAGCGAACCATACTGCTGAGTTCTGGGAGTATCTCCGGGCCGACGATCTCGTAGTGAGTTGGCGTGGCCCACAACGCGACGACGGAGCGAGAGACCTCGGCGGCGGTTCGGATGCGGACCCACAATGCCTGGCGTGGCCCGAGGCTCAAAACTCTGGGCAGGAACGAGGCCGTTAGGCCCAAGACGGCACCGGCAGCGATCCAGATAGCTGAGAGTTTTCTACCCTGAGCGGTGGCCGTGACGAAAGCTGCAAGTGCCGTACAGATCAGAGGGACCGCTGCGAGTTTTCGGACCTCTGGTGCAACGTGCGCGGCGTTGGCGTCGAGCTTGGCAAGCCATGCGGCAGCCAAAGCTGTTGAGGTTGGTGTATCGCCGGAGACCTGAAGATTGGGAAGCTCGTTGAGAAATTTCAGCTCCTCTTCGGAGGTGCGGTCGCCGGTGTGGTGATGGATGGGTTGAAGAAGGCTGGTGGTGCTGTGAATCCAGGTGACGGGACGTCGCATCTCGTCGGCGAATTCGACGATTTTTGCGGTGCTAGCAAGACCGTGGTCAGGCTCGCCGTCCCAGATGGCGAGTAGCTCCTGACACTGCTGGACGACCTGCAGGCTGCACTCGTAGTTTCCCTCGGTCAGGGTCGCGTTGCTGCCCGTCACTTCGGTAGAGACGGCCCTATCAAGGATGGTTGCGAAGAGTGTTTTGTTGGCGGGGTTACATTCTTGCAGGAAGCGTTCGCGCGATAGGGGGACGATCAGGCGTAGCGGGATTTCGAGCTCAATACAGCTCTCGGCAAAGATGGGCTGACCCGCCGGATCGAGCGTGGTGACACCGCAGATTGCTCGGCCCGCTTGGCTGCGACGGTCGGTCAGGAACTCGACGATGCGGCTGCGGCAGGAGATTGAATCCGTCAGGATGCCGTCTCCCGCGAAGCCAATCACGAGGACATGGGGCAGGCTAACGGTACACTCTTCCAACAATGACGACATACCCCACCTAGTTCGATTTTGGCGATGTAATGACACGGCTGACACCACCACTTTACACATCGCCGCGGCAGTAACAAAGCAGGCTCGGTTTCACCGGGTTTAAAACGCAACAACGCCCTCGCACCGGTACAAGGGCGTCAGCCTTTTTGCGACAACTATGGGTTGGTCAGAACGACTTTGAGTGCGTGTTCGCGAGCGGCGTTGCCGAATGTGTCATAGGCCTTCAGGATCTCCGAGAGGTGGAAGCGGTGGGTGACGAGTTTGGCTGGCTCTACCTTGCCGGAGAGTACGACTTTGAGCAACATGGGGAGGGTTACGGTGTCGACCAGGCGGGTGGTTAGCGAGATGTTGCGGTCCCACAGCTTCTGTAGCTGCAGCGATACGGGCTTGCCGTGGACGCCGACATTGGCAAGATGTCCGCCTGCGCCGACAATACCCTGGCAAATATCGAATGTGGTTGGCGTACCGACGGCTTCGATGGCGACGTCAACTCCCTGTCCGTCGGTCAGCTTCATGATGTTTTCTACGGCCTTGCCGTCGGCGCTGTTGACGAGGTGGGTTGCGCCAAATTTCTTCGCGGTGGCGAGGCGGTTGTCGTCGAGGTCGACCATATAGATTGCGCCGGGCGAGTAAAACTGCGCTGTGAGCAGAACGGCGAGGCCGACTGGACCGGCTCCGACTATGGCTACGCTGTCGCCTGGCTTAACCTGGCCGTTCAGGACGCCGCACTCGAAGCCCGTGGGTAGAATGTCGCTGAGCATGAGCATGGCTTCTTCGTCGCTGCCCGTGGGCAGGTGGTAGAGGCTGCCGTCGGCGTAGGGGATGCGGACGTATTCGGCTTGGGTCCCGTTGATCAGGTTGCCGAGAATCCAGCCACCGTTGCGGCAGTGGGAGAGCATACCTTTGCGGCAGAAATCGCACTTCATGCAGGCCGTGACGCAGGAGAGGATGACCTTGTCGCCGACCTTGAAGGCCGAGACACCGGGGCCAAGCTGCTCGACTATGCCGATGCCCTCGTGGCCGAGGATGCGACCGTCGGTGACGGAGGCCAGATCGCCTTTGAGGATGTGGAGGTCGGTGCCGCAGATGGTGGTTGTGGTGATGCGAATGATGGCGTCTTCAGGATGCTGGACAGTTGGACGGGGCTGATCTTCCCACGACGCCTTGCCCGGACCTGTGCCCGAGGTGCGGTAGACGAGGGCCTTCATGGTGGAGGCAGTGGTTGCAGAGACTTCTGTTTGGGCTTCAATGGTTGCAATTGTCATGGCAGATCCTCTATGGTGCGTTGGAGATGTGATTGGACCGATGCTCGTACTGAGTGTGGGCTTGAGGCGCGGAAGGAATTGATCTGAAATGCTCATTTATGCGACTCAATTTGCGCCTTCCAAATGGTTGCCCGGCGGAACGTCGCAACTCGCGGAATACGCATCCAGAGTAGAAGCGTACTCCGGTGTTTAGGGACGGGACAGTGATCGAGATCACATGGGGTTCTGCAGGGGTGGATGCCGGATACTCCGACTGTTTGGTAGCATCGGCGGATGCCCGAAATCGCACTAACGATCCTGATGCCGTGTTTGAACGAGGCAGAGACGCTTGCGTTTTGCGTTCGGCAGGCGGTCGACGCGATTCGCGACTGCCAGATTTGTGGCGAAGTGTTGGTGGCAGATAATGGCTCCACGGACGGCTCGCAGGCTATTGCAATCCGGGAGGGCGCGCGAGTTGTTGATATTGCAACCCGGGGATATGGCGCGGCGTTAATTGCGGGAATTGAGGCAGCGCGTGGCGAGTTCGTGATGATGGCCGACGCTGACGCGAGCTACCACTTTGAGCATCTGCCACGGTTCCTGCTGAAGCTCCACGAAGGCTACGACCTGGTGATGGGCAACCGGTTTGCCGGGACGATCGAGGCCGGAGCGATGCCCCCGCTGCACAAGTTTCTTGGCAACCCGGTGCTGTCCGCAGTTGGCCGCATCCTCTTTTCGATTCCGGTAAGGGATTTCCATTGTGGGCTTAGGGCATTTCGGCGAGACGCAATCCTGGCGCTGAATTTGCGGACTACCGGGATGGAGTTTGCGTCGGAGATGGTCGTTAAGGCTTCGATGGCTGGACTGCGAATTACGGAGGTTCCAACGACACTCTCGCCAGATGGGCGGTCTCGGGCACCGCATCTACGGTCGTGGCGCGACGGCTGGCGGCACCTGCGCTTCCTGCTGCTCTATAGTCCACGATGGCTATTTTTCTACCCGGGACTCACGGCGCTGGTGGTCGGAGTGATCATCTCTGTTGCGCTGTTGCCGGGGCCGCTAACTTTGGGGGCTTTTACTTTCGATGTCGACACGCTGACTTATGCGTTGGGTCTGGTTCTGATCGGGACGCATATCACGGCGTTTGCCGTGTCGGCGAAGGTGTTCGGCACACAGGCAGGGCTTGTTCCGGCGAATCCGTCGATTGAGCGGCTGTTCGGGGTGCTGAACCTTGAGATTGGGTTGGCGGTTGGTGGTGTGCTGCTGCTGGCAGGCGCGGGGATTCTGGTCTATGCGGTTTTTCTGTGGCACCTTGCGGGGTTCGGGCCACTCTCTGCAACGAGAATGCTTCGGCTTACGTTGCCATCGGCGACGCTGTTTATGCTGGGCGTCGAGGTGATCTTCGGCAGCTTCTTTCTGTCGATGCTTGGACTGAATCGCCGCTAAGGCATCCTGTATCCTCATCGGATGCAAGTTGCAGAACGATTGTGGCGCGGGTTGGTGGTGATGGCTGGCGCCTTGATAATGCTTTGGCCGGCGATCTGCAACGGCTATCCCCTGCTTTACCCGGATTCGATAAGTTATCTGCGGGATGGTGGTCCGTTGATGCGGATTCTGCTGCTGCATTCGCCAAAGGGGTATATGGCGATGCGGTCTGAGATTTATTCCGTGGGAATCTATTCGTTTCATTGGAATATCAGCGCGTGGCCGATCGTTGTGATGCAGGCGGTGGTGGTGGCGTATGTGATGTGGCTGGTGGTGCGGGCGCTTCGTGCTACTTCGATGGGAGTCAAGCGGCTGGCTGTCCAGTATCTGGTTCTTGTTGGTGGCTTGAGCCTGACTACGAGTCTCGGGTGGTATGTGTGTTTTGTGATGCCGGACAATCTGGGGCCGGTGCTGTATCTGTGTATTTACCTGCTGGTCTTTGTCGAATCGTTGTCATTTGGTGAGCGATTTTTAGTGGTTGTGATTGCGGGCTGGGCAGCTGCTGCGCATTCAACACACTTGATGCTGGCCGTTGGTATCTTTGCGATGTTGACGTTGCTTTGGATCGTGCGTTGGACCCCGATGAAGGTTCGTGGACGCGCTCTGGCCGGGGTTGGAGGACTGTTGCTTGTCGTCGCCGGGGGCCAGATTGCGCTACACGGATACCTGTACGGCAAGCCGAGTCTTTATGGCAACCACATGCCGTATCTGACGGCGCGGGTGGTGGCTGATGGACCGGGTCGTTGGTATCTACGGGCACATTGCGGCGAGTTGCAGTGGGCGATTTGCGGGAAGGTCAATTCCCTTCCCGACAATGATGACGAGTTCCTTTGGTCAGACGGCGGAGTTTGGAGCAGTGCGTCGCCCGCGATGCAGCAGAGAATGTTGAAGGAAGAGATACCGCTGGTGATTGCCGCAGTTCGGGCTTATCCGGTGGAGCAGATGCAGAGGTCCTACGCGAATTTCTGGCAGGAGTTCACCGATTTTGGGCTGTGGGACTTCCAGCAAAACTCGTGGATGCAGAGCCAAATCAACCTTGTGCTGCGGGATACGGAGTCAACGTATCAGGCGACGCGGGAGGCTCGAAGCACGCTGCCGGTTGTGTTTTTTAGTGGCGTACTGAACTGGGTGGTTTGTATCTCGGCGGTTGCGATCGCGCTGGCGCTTCCGCTGCTTTGGCGACGCGGGCGGTGGCAGGTGCTGGGGCTCGGCGTCATCGTCATACCAACTGTGGTGGCGAATGCTGTGCTTACTGCGGTGCTGTCTGAGTCGGACTCGCGGTATCAATCGCGGCTGATCTGGCTGGTGCCGATGGTTGCCGGTATTCTGCTGATCGACCTCCTCAATAGCCGCTTTAGGGGCGTTCCGGCCACTGATGGCGCGGGTATCGGCGCATAAGCTCCTTGCGGACGGTTGGGTAGAGGCGCTCCCAGAATCCGGCTAGGTCGGTGGTGGTTTGGACGGCGCGCTGATTTGGTGCGAGCAGGTGAATGACCAGGGGAGTCTTGTCGGGGCCGATGTGTGGCGTGTCCTTCATGCCGAAGAAGTCTTGCAGACGCGACGAAATCCAGGGTGCGCGACCGTGTTCGTAATGGACCTTGGTAGTGCGGCCGGACTTGAGTCGAAGGGTAAGGGGCGCGACTTCGTTGAGGAGACGGCTGTTTTGCTGCTGCTCAAGGAGTGGGATGAAGTTGGGAGCGGCTGTGCGGAGTTCTTTGAAACTTTGGAGGCCTTGGCAAAGGCTGTTCAAGGCGGCTGGGATGTCCGGGGCATCGAATCCCGCGAACGCAATTCGGGTGAGAAAAGTTTCGAGGGCATCTTTGTCGACGAATTGTTCGATCCCGATTTCGAGGGCTTTATGGGCTAGTAGCTCAGCGGCTTCTGATTCTGATGCCGCGCCGCGCGACTCTTCGATGACGAGTTTGTTGTAGAGCAGGGCGCTTACCTTTTCTACGCGCTCATTGCTGCGATTCCAGACGATGGTGGATTGCTCTATGACTCGATCCGGGAAAAGATCGAGTAGCCACTCGGGCTCAATCTTTGCTGTCATTCGGATGAGCGGCATGGGGTTCTCTTTGCGGTCTTCGGCGTCGAGGGCGAGCATGAATTCGTAGGGTGGTGCGGTACCCGATATCTCTGCTGAGACACCGTTTGCGAGCAGAACCTGATTGCCGGAGCGGCGGCGGGCGACGCGATCCGGGAACCCGGAGAGTGTCGCTAGCAGGAGCGCTTCATCGTTGTGACTGGTCTGTTTTGGTGGGCGCGCCATGCGGAGGAGTTGGTCCGTATGTTGACGCAGACGTTGGTCGGGTGGCAGGTCCAGGGCTTCGAGCAGGTCAGTCTTTTCGCTGCCAGTGCTGAGTCCGAGCAGAGCGGCGGCCTGGCAGCCGGATTCGCCGACTCCGCGGTCTATCGCCTCGACGAGCACGCGGGCGAGGCGGGGCGGCAGTGGGAACCGTGCGAGACGTTGGGCGAGGCTACCAGTTGCTCCGATCAGGTCGAGGAGCGACTCGGCAGTTTGAACGGCTTGGGGTGGTGGGGCGTCGAGCCAGTCCAGGTCGTTGAGGTGCGCGATCTTCATTGCGCGGAGCGTGAGGAGGAGTTGCGACAGGTCGGCTCGGGCTATCTCCGGGACGTCGTGATCCGCGCGAAGTGAGTAGTCCTCCTCGGAGTAGAGGCGCAGGACCTGGCCGGGGCCGGTTCGTCCGGCGCGGCCTGCTCGCTGCGTGGCGGAGGCCTTGCTGATGCGGGAGATTTCGAGGGTTGGAAGGCCGGTCCAAGGGGAGTATGCAGCGATGCGGGCGAGGCCACTGTCGATTACGGCAGTTACTCCTTCGACTGTCACTGAGCTTTCGGCGACGTTGGTGGCGACGATTAGTTTGTGGTCCTTGGTGGGTAAGACGGCGAGATCCTGCTCGGCGGGGGTGAGGTCGCCGTGGAGAGGCAGGATGACGCGGCCGGTTTGACGGGCGAGCGCGTCGCACTCGCGGATGGTGCGTCGGATCTCCGCGATGCCGGGTAGGAAGGTGAGGATGTTTCCGGTGTGACCTTCGCGGTGCAGCATCTCGACAGCTTTGCGGACCTGGATGGGTAGCGGGTCTGGTGAATAGGGGAGGTGGCGTGTGGATAGCGAGAAGAGGCGGCCCTCGGAGCGGAGGACGGGGCAGTTGTTGAGGTAGGCGGCGACCGGCGCTGCATCCAGGGTTGCGGACATGATGATGATCTTCAACTCGGGACGGGTGGCCTGTAGCCGCTTGAGCAGGGCCAGGGCTAGGTCGCTATCGAGATGGCGCTCGTGGAACTCGTCGAGTATGACCGCGTCGACGCCTTTGAGGATGGGGTCGGTGAGGAGGCGCCGGTTGAGGATGCCCTCGGTGACGAAGCGGAGGCGAGTGCGGGGGCCGGTCTTTTCTTCGAAGCGGACCTGATAGCCGACGATTTCGCCGGCCTCTTCGTTCCTTTCCCATGCGACTCGGCGGGCGGCGAGGCGGGCGGCAATTCTGCGGGGCTCGAGGACGATGACTTCGCCAGTGACGAAGCTCAGAATGGCGGGTGGGACGCGGGTTGTCTTGCCTGCTCCGGGTGGGGCTTCGAGGACGAGGCTTGGCGTCCGCTCCAGAGATGCGAGGATCTCCGGCAGGATGACGTCCACCGGAAGTGCGGGTTTTCGATTCACTTCTCTGATCGGAACACGGGGGTCTTGTGGCGTCAATGCGCGATGTTTTTATAATGGGGATATGTCGAAACGTGAATTTCAAACTGAAGTCAGTCAGCTACTGCAACTCATCATTCACTCCCTCTATTCACACCCCGAGATCTTCCTGCGGGAACTGATCTCGAACTCGTCGGACGCGCTGGATAAACTGCGCCACCTGACACTTACGGACGAGGCTTACAAGGCGTTGCCGTTTGAGCCTCGGATTGATCTGGAACTTGACGAGGCGAACAATACCCTTACGCTGTCCGACACTGGAATTGGCATGAACGAGGAGGACTTGACGTCGAACCTCGGCACGATTGCGCGGTCCGGCACGAAGAACTTCCTGTCGCAACTCTCCGGGGATGCACGCAAGGACTCGAACCTGATTGGGCAGTTTGGCGTGGGCTTCTACAGCGCGTTCATGGTGGCCGATCGCATCGAGGTTGTCTCGCGCAAGGCGGGTGAAGAGCAGGCTTGGCGCTGGGTGAGCGATGGCAAGACCGGCTTCGAGATTGAGCCGGCAGAGCGGGAAGTTGCGGGTACAACGATTTTGCTGCACTTCAACGAGGAGGGCAAGCAATACGCGAATAGCTGGCGCCTACAGGAGGTTGTGAAGAAGTACAGCAACCACATTGCGTTCCCGATCTTCCTGACCTACGACAAGAGCGAGTGGAATGCGGAAGAGAAGAAATCCGAGAAGATCCGCACGACGGAACAGGTGAATGCGGCCAGTGCGTTGTGGCGTCGGTCGAAGAGCGAACTTACGGATGACGATTACAAGGAACTCTATAAGTCGATCTCTGGCGATTCGCAGGACCCGTTGTTCTGGTTCCACACCAAGGCTGAGGGAACGCTGGACTATACGACGCTGTTCTACATTCCGTCGAAAGCTCCGCTGGACCTGTACCAGGCGGAGTACAAGGTCGGCGTGAAGCTGTATGTGAAGCGCGTCTTCATCATGGACGATGCGAAGGAGTTGCTGCCGCAGTATCTCCGGTTTGTGCGCGGGATTATCGATAGCGAAGACCTCCCGTTGAATGTGAGCCGCGAAATTCTGCAGCAGAACCGCGTGCTGACGAGCATCAAGACGGCGAGCGTCAAGAAGATTTTGACGGAGTTGAAGAACATCGCGACGAACCAGCCGGAGAAGTATCTGGAGTTCATCACGGAGTACAACCGGCCACTGAAGGAAGGGCTGTATGGCGACTTTGCGAATCGCGAGACGCTGCTTGATTTGATCCGCTTCAAGTCAACGAAGGTCGAGGGATTGACCAGTCTTGCGGATGTGAAGTCGCGGATGAAGGAAGAGCAGAAGAGCATCTACTACATCACCGGTGGGGCGGAATCGCTGCTGCGGACTTCGCCTCTTCTGGAGATTTACAAGAAGAAGGATATCGAGGTGTTGATCCTTGATGATGAGATCGACGAGATTGTTTTTTCAGGTATCGAAAAGTATGGCGAGACTGATCTAAAGGCGGTTAACAAGGCTTCGACCAGTGAGGACCTGAAGGATGAGTCGGAGCCGGACAATGCGGAGGCTTTGCATCCGCTGCTGGAGAAGCTGAAGGCTACACTGGGAGATCGGGTGAAGGATGTGCGCGTGTCTGTACGACTGGCGGATAGCCCTTCGTGCATCGTTTCGGATGAAGAGGAGCCGTCGATGCAGATGCAGCAGATGCTGCGTGCGATGGGGCAGAAAGACATTCCAGCGCCAAAGCCGACGCTGGAGATTAATCCTGATCACGAGATCGTCAAGAAGCTGCTGGCGCGTCCTGACGATGCTGTTGCCACCGATGCCGCGTGGCTGCTATTCGATCAGGCGTTGCTGATGGAAGGCGTGCCGCTGAAGGATCCAGCTGCGTTTGTGCAGCGGTTGAATCGCGTGTTGAGTCTCTCGATTTAGGAGACCTTCCAGCGAGTGGAGAGCATGGCTAGCTTCTCGTTCATGCTGGGTTGAGCGGGTGGGGGCGCAGGCGGTTTCGGCTGCGCCCTTCCCTGTCCCTGACCCGCGACGGGTGCCATGAGGGCTTTCATGGAGAGGGCGATGCGCTTGGTCTTGAGGTCAGCGGTGAGGACCTTTACCTTGACGATCTGGCCTGCTTTCACGGCGTCGGACGGTTCTTTGATGAAGCGGTTTGATAGCTCGCTGATGTGGACGAGGCCATCCTGATGGACGCCGATATCTACGAACGCGCCAAACTTCGTGACGTTCGTGACGACGCCTTCCAGCACCATTCCGGGTTGGACATCGGCAAATTCGCGGACGGATTCGGAGAAGCTGGGTGCGATGAACTTGTCGCGTGGGTCGCGGCCCGGTTTGCGCAGCTCTTCAAGGATGTCGGAGACGGTGAAGCTTCCGGCAGAGAGTTGCTTCGCGTCGACTTTGGTGAGGAGCTGCGGGCTTTGAATCAGCTCGGCGATGGGGGTGTTGAGCGACCGCGCAATCTGTTCGACGACCGGGTAAGACTCCGGGTGGACGGCGGTGCGGTCGAGGGGGTTTTCGCCGTCGCGGATGCGGAGGAATCCGGCGGCTTGCTCGAAGGTTTTGGGGCCGATGCCGGGGACTTTGTTGAGCTGGGAACGCGAGCGGAACTTTCCGTTCTGATCGCGATAGGTGACGATGTTTAGCGCTATGCGCTCGGTAACTCCGGCGACGTAGCGTAGAAGAGTCCATGACGATGTGTTGAGGTCGACTCCGACGCGATTCACGCAGGTTTCGATGACGGTTTCGAGCGACTGCTGGAGTTGGCGCTGGTCGACATCGTGCTGATACTGGCCGACGCCGATGGACTTGGGATCGACCTTGACCAGCTCAGAGAGTGGGTCCTGAAGGCGACGCGCGATGGAGATTGCGCCGCGAACGGTGAGGTCGAGGTCGGGAAACTCCTGACGCGCGACGTCGGATGCGGAGTAGACGCTGGCGCCGGCTTCGGAGACCGTTACGGAGAAGAGAGTGTCTAGTTTGCGGTCGCGCAGGAAGTCGCGGACGAAGGCGTCGGTCTCGCGCGAGGCGGTACCGTTGCCGATGGCGATGGCACGGACATTGTGCTGCGCGATCAACGTTGCAAGCGTGTCTGCGGCACCGCTGGCGGCGTGCTTTGAAGTGTGGAGATAGAGGACCGTGTGAGCGAGGAATTTTCCCGTCTCATCTACGACCGCGACCTTGCAACCGGTGCGGAGGCCGGGGTCGATGCCGAGTACCGAGATTGGGCCGGCGGGCGCGGCAAGCAGCAGGTTGTGGAGGTTGTCACGGAAGACCTGGATGGCGTCGGTGTCGGAACGCTTCTTGAGTTCGCCACGAATTTCGCCCTGAATCGATGGGTTGAGGAGGCGCTTCCATGCGTCGTCGATGGCGAGTTCGAGGTGGAGGGTCCAATCGCCGGGGTGGCGCAGGATACTGTTGCGAAGGAGTGAGGCTGGACGCAGAGGATCGAGTTCGATGAGGAAGTAAAGGACCGACTCGGTCTCGCCGCGGCGGACGGCGAGCATGCGGTGCGAGGGGATGGTCTTTACGGGTTCGCGGTAGTCGTAGTACATCTTGAACTTTTCCTGCTCGTCGACGGCATCGAAGGACTTCTTGGCGACGATGATTCCCTCTTCGAACATGAGGCGGCGCATGGCCTTGCGCAGGTCGGCTTCTTCGCTAATGGTCTCGGCGACGATGTGGCGCGCGCCTTCGAGAGCGTCTTCAAGTGTGGGGACTTCCTTCTCGGCGTCTACGAAGGTTGATGCGAACGTCGCGAGAGGCTGGGCTGTTGAGGTCTGCGCCCACAGGTAGTCGGCCAGCGGCTGCAGGCCACGGTCACGAGCGATGGTGGCCTTGGTGCGGCGCTTGGGACGGTATGGGAGGTAGAGGTCTTCGAGCTCGGCACGGTCGAACGTGGCGTTGATGCGGGCTTTGAGTTCGTCTGTCAGCTTGCCCTGCTCCAAGATGGAGGCGAGGATGGTCTCGCGACGGCTTACGAAGTCGCGGAAGTAGGTAAGGTTTTCCTCGATGTCGCGGATCTGGACTTCGTCGAGATTTCCGGTCGCTTCCTTGCGGTAGCGCGCGATGAAGGGGACAGTGCCGCCCTCATCCAGCAGGCCGATCACAGCGATGAGGGATTGGAGCGGGAGGTTGAGGGACTTTGCGATGTGCAGCAGGAATTCTGTAGGGAGGTGCTTTGCGTCAGCCATGGGTTCTAGCTTCATGGTATCGGCATTGCATCTGGAAAAGAGCGACCCCATGCAACGGAAAGTAAACTTCGCTCCCGTTGCATGGAGGTCGCTGCAGTTGGCTAGAGCGCGGGCTTCTGCAATATCCGTGCGAGAGCTTGCAGGCGCTTGACGTCAGCAGCATTCCTGGCTGATGCCGAGTCGAATTCGACCGATGTAGCCATTTCCTGAAGCTTGGCTACATCCTTCTTGGCGAGGTGAGATTTCTGGGCTGCGTCTACTGCGCTGACTAGAGTGGCAAGCTTATCGGCTGACATTGCCTGCGAACGTGTGAGCTGATCGAGGTAGGCCTTTGCTACCGTCAGATTGGACGGCCACACTATCTTCTGCTGGTTCTGCACGTTGAGCTCGTTGACGTGGACGAGGGTGGCTGCATCGATTTCGTTCTGGGTCAGGAACTTGCTCGGCGTTAGCTTGAACACGTCGATGCCACGAGCGATCTCAGAGCCATAGATGTTGCCGTTGTACCAGTACGCCGACCAGTCTCCGCCGAGAACGACAGTCTTGGGATCGATGGGGCCGCGATCGTAGTAGGCGATTTCAAACGGATGGGCAGCGTCGGTGAAGTCCATGATGGATACGCCGCCCTGATACCAGGCCTGTACCTCGATGTCGCGGCCCGGAACCGGGACCAGCGAACCGTTGTGGGCGACGCAGTTTTCGGTGTCGGATTGTGCGGCTGGCATCTTGTAATAGCTGGCGAGGGAGAGCTTGTCATCCTTGAGATTGAAGATTGCGTCTGCACCCCACTGCAA
Source organism: Rhodanobacteraceae bacterium (assembly GCA_043783075.1). Classification (GTDB taxonomy): domain Bacteria; phylum Acidobacteriota; class Terriglobia; order Terriglobales; family Acidobacteriaceae; genus Edaphobacter. Next base: position 2,063 of record JAYVZU010000067.1, on the reverse strand, counting down.
GGGGTCAGTTGCGCGGCAGCGTGGGCCGAGACCGCCGCCCCACTCGTCGGTGAAGACTACCTTGGAGCCGTCGTTGGAGAACGACGCCGAGTGCCAGTAGGAGTAGTTGGGATCGTTGACAGCGTCGACCCGCTTGGGGTGGATGGGGTCCTTGATATCCAACAGAATGCCGTTGCCGGAGCAGGCGCCAGCAGCGAGGCCGATTGCCGAGTATACGGTGATGTCGTGGCACTGGTTGGTGTCGGCCGGCTTTGCAGAGTCGTGGCTGACGCCGTTGTTGAGGCCGTTCATGGCGCCGGTGCGGGCGTCAATGAAGACGCGAGGGTTGGCCACTACAGCCGCTTTCTGCGGTGCAGCAAGCGGAACCTTGATGACATCGATGCGGAAGAGTGCAGTGTTGGGATCCTTATCTGGACCCTCGGCCGAGCAACCGGCTAGTTCCGCAGATTGACGGACAAATGATGTTCCGGAGACGTACAGATAAACGTTGTCCTTGTCGTTGGGGTCGACGACAAGGGTGTGGGTGTGGGAGCCGCGGCAGGTCTGGACTGCGCCAACCTGTTTGGGATTCTTGATGTCCGAGATGTCGAAAATTCTTACGCCGCGAAAGCGATCTGGGCTGGCAGCGGGAGGGCCATCTTCGTGCTCGTGTCCGGCGGCAGGTGGTGGGGGCGCTGGAAAGCCCTGTACCCCGCAATCGAGGCGGCCATTCGGCATCTCGACCGACATAAATAGCAGCTTCCCGTAGACGGAGACATCGCCCTGTCCACCGGGGCAGACGAGCGATGTGACGAGCGAGATCTTCGCGGGGTTTGATATGTCGTAGAAGTTGACGCCGTAGAAGTTGCCCTGGAAGAGGTGGTTGCCCTGGAAGGCGAAGTCGGAGTTCGCAAAGGCAAGCTGCGCGATCACGAGCTGCAAGGGCTTCGGCATCTTGGAGCTGTCGCCGACGCCGAGCAGACTTAATGCCTTCTGGACGGCGGGATCATCGGGGTTCGTGCCGGAGAGTTGGAAGGCTGTAGGTTTTTTGACGAACGCAAGGTGCTGCATTCCCATTGCGGCCTCGCCGGCGTCGTACAGGCCGGGCTTCAGGCCAACGCGTGGATCATTCATCGTCGAACCGGTCATGCCAGCTGGCAAGGGTGGCGCGGCCCGGGGAGCGAACGGATTCGCCTCTGCCGGAGCCGGCTTGGGTTCAGGAGCAGCTGGAGCCTGCGCTAGCAAACTCGCAGAAAACAGCGAGGCGGCAAGAAGTACTCCAGCGAAACGGACGGTAATAGCAGACTTACGATTCATTGCTTCTCCTCCAACATGGACTGCATTATTTTGATCTCCGCGCGCTGTGTGTTGTCCGCGTCGGTTGCAAAGTCGAATAAATCGGCGTCCTGACCGGAGCCGGGCGTATCGAACAGTTTTTTTACCATCACCAGGGCCCCGTTGTGATGCTGCATCATGCCGGATAGGAACAGCCGGTCGAACTCCGCACCTTGCGCGTGATGCAACGCTGCCATTTGCGCCTCTGTCAGCATACCCGGCATTGCCTGCATTGGCTTGCCGTGAGTGTCCATCTCGGGCATTTCGGGCATGGACATGGAGACGGATTCGCCGCGCTCCTGCAGCCACCGCTTCATGAAGCTCATCTCGTCGGTCTGTGAGCGGCTGATTCGTGCCCCAAGGGTTCGAATGGCCGCGTTTGCGGTGCGCGCTGGGATCATGGCTGTCATCTCGACGGCCTGCGAGTGGTGCATGATCATGCCCTGCATGAACTCCACATCCGCCTGCGACACCTGCGGCGCGACGCCGGTGGTTGAAGCCGGGAGTCGCTTGCTGGGCGTTCCAGGGGAACCGGGTTGAACGATAGGCGCCTGTTGGGCGGACATTGCAGCTACGGTAATTGCGGTAACAAAAGCCAGCGCAAGTGTCGGCAGATAGTGGCGACTCTGCGCAAATGCGTCCCCGGCTTTGATGAATGGCCCAGTCATTGCTGTTTGACTCCCCCCATAAAGTTACTACGCAACCTGAGCGGAGAATACCGCAAGATTTGCGCATCAAGCGATACACTC
>JAYVZU010000066.1:0-7589 GCA_043783075.1 Rhodanobacteraceae bacterium | reverse complement strand
CCGCCTGCCCCTGCGGCTTCACACCCCCGGCGACTCCCGCAACCGCCGACCCAATACTCCCAATTCCAACCATCGCCAACTCTCCTTCCAAAAAGCCCCTGATCACCGTCGAGTCCGTCATTCTGGCAAAGCCAGAATCTCCGTACTTGGCTCTTACTCTTGCCGCTTATTTGTTATCCCGCAGGGATCTGCTTTTGCTTTCCCTTACTTCAGGATCTCCAATGAATTCGCAACCATTCCCTTCTCCGCCTGCACCGCCGACGCATTCATTCCATAGCTCCGCGTCGCGCCCATCAAATCCACCATCTCCGTCACGGGGTTGATATCCGGATAAGCCACATACCCATCCGCCCCCGCATCCGGGTGCTGCGGATCGAACCGCATCAGCGGCGCGCCTTGGTCCTCAATCACACCCGAGACATCTACCCCACCCTGAACCGGTTTAGAAGCCGTTCCACCGCCACCGATCTGCCCTAATAGCGCCGCCCCAAAGCTGCTCGAATCCGTCGCAGAAAACACCACATGGTGCCGCCTGTACGGCCCACCATCCGCCGTCCGAGTCGTCTCTGCATTCGCCATATTCGACGCCACCACCTCAGCCCGAACCCGCTCCGCCTTCAGCGCCGAAGCGCTAATGTCCATCATTCCGAATAGGTTCATTTGGCATCCGCATGGATCGCGCTCATCACGCGGCTGTACTCGGTCTTCAGTAGAGCCACGCCCGTCCGAAACTGCAGCTGCGACTTCGCCAACTGCATCGCCTCCCGATCCAGCGAAACAGTATTCCCATCTGGCCGCGCCACCAACCCATCCACCTCGCCCACCCGCGGTTGAATCTGTGCACCATTCATCGCAGACCCATCGCGATGAGTGGGACCCGCCAACGCTCTGCCAAACTCAGACTCAAAATCGAACCCCTGAGTCTTGTAACCAGGTGTATCGATGTTCGCCATATTCCCAGCGGTCAACTTCATCTGGTCCGCCGCCAAATTCAGATACTTCCCCAGCGCATCGCCCATCGGTGTGGAAACCTGCATCGCATCACCTCCACACCTCCCAATGCACCCCAGGCACCAAACCCCACCTCTTCCACATAAGAGTCCTCAAATCCACAGCCCCACACTGCGACCTTTGCGGCACTTGCTTAGCGACCTTTGCGTTCTGCCGTGTCTTGTTCTGGAACAAAAAAATAAGCCGCTCCCAAAACTCTCCGGAAGCGGCTGCCCTTGAGAAAAATCAAACTTGTCAGCTTCGCCGCAGACCTCGCAGCCAAATCTCATCCGCACCAATGACCGGAGACTCTTCTGAAAGAATCGAGGCGCGTTCCAGAACGTGCATCAGCTCGCGCACATTCCCCGGCCAGTCGTAAGTCCGCAGACGCGACAACGCCTCATCCGAGATTGCCTTCCGAGGCGCCAAGGCTCCCATCTGCCCCAAAAAGAAATCCACTAGCATAGGCAGGTCTTCCATCCGGTCTCGCAATGCCGGCACCAACACCGGGAAAACTGCAAGCCGATGATAGAGGTCAAGTCGAAATGTCTTGTCCTGCGCCCGTTTCTCCAGCTCCTGGTGTGTCGCGGCAATCACCCGCACATCCACCCGGACCGTATCGTTCTCGCCCACCTTCTGCAGCTCGCCGCACTCCAGAAACCGCAGCATCTTGGCCTGCAACGCCAATGGCATCTCACCAATCTCATCCAGAAAAAGTGTCCCGCCATGCGCTGCTTCAATCCGCCCCGTACGCGATGTGACCGCCCCGGTGAATGCGCCGCGCGTATGGCCAAACAGCTCCGCCTCCAACAGCGACTCCGGAATCGCCGCGCAGTTCAGCACCACAAACGGCTTGCCCGCCCGTGTACTCAGGCGATGCACCGCCTTCGCCACAACCTCCTTACCCGTCCCCGTTTCACCCTCAATCAGAACCGTCGCTGTCCGTGGAGACACCAGCCGAATCATCCTGGCCAGCTCCATCATCACGTCGCTCTCGCCGACTAGCTCCGGGATAGAGGCATGGCTCGTCCGGACCAGCCGAAGGCTCGCCGGAGCCGCCAGTCGCAGTGGAACCAGCTCCTCCACCGCAGCTGTTCGGCGTAGCTCGACCTGCGGAGCCACCTCAAAATCCTGCGCCACCCGCATCGCATGCAGCAACTCATTCCGTCGCGGACTCCGCGCCTTGCCCGCGCTCCCAGTCCCATCCAACCGCAGCAACTCCATCGCCGGATAGTTAGCCGTCAAATACTCTGCAAACTCACCGACCTCCAGGTCCGGCAACCAGCCGTCCAGCAATAACGCCTCGGGCTGCTCCAACTCAATCATCGCCATCGCCTCAGCGCCTCCGCCGGCAACGCGCACCGACCACCGCAGCTGAACCAACCCATCCTGCAGCCGATGCCGCAACCCTGCATCCACACTCACCAGTACCACCGCACGACCTGCAATCCCCCGAACAGCAACTCCCAAATCTGCCAATCCCCGATCCATCCGCCAACCCTGCGCTGCACTCATTCCGGCCCCATCCTTCTCGTTCCAGTTAGTCCTTCAAATGCTCTTGAATCAACCGCAACTGCCCCGTTACACGTTCGCACTGCTCCAATGCGCCCTGAATTGTCGCCAACAACTCTTCTGCCGTGGGAGTCTGAACTCCATCTCGACTCATCGTCCCAAGGAACAATCCACACTCCAGTGCCGTCACCGGTTGGCAAAGGTCGTGCATCGCCCGTCGCATCCACTCCAACTCCCTCTCTCGTCCGACAATCTCCGATTTATGCACTTGCCAACCTCCCCCCACCCCAATTGCTGCCGTCGAACAACGAGGTCTGGTGCATCAAAGTTCCCGAAACCGCGTCCAACTCCGCCGGTTGCGCCAACGTCATCGCATACCCCTCGCCCCGTACCGTTTCAATCACACGGTCCGCTCCAAACTGCGCTCCGTGCCGATCCGATCGCGCAGCCCCCAACTTCTTCCGTAGATAGTTCACATACACATCCACCACATTCGTCCCGGCCGCAGGAGAAGCCTGCCACACATCGCGCAGCAGGTCGCTACGCAGACAGGTCCGCCCCCGCGCCTGCATCAGGTACTCCAGCAGCGCGAACTCCTTGGTCGTCAGCTCCACCGGCCGCCCATCGCGGACCACCGTCCGCTCCATCCGGTTCAGCGCCACGCTGCCCACCCGAAGCATCGGATCAGCATATTGAACCCTGCGCCGCAGCAGAGCCCGACATCGCGCTGTCAACTCGCTAAAGCTGAAAGGCTTCAAAAGGCAATCGTCGGCGCCCAGATTCAGACAGCGAACGCGTTCCTCCAAGCCAGTCCGCCCAGTCAAGACCAGCACCGAGGTCCCCGCAAGATGACCTTGCAGCTCCTCCAATATCTGCAATCCATCTTTTTGGGGCAGGCTCAGATCCAGAACCATCAACTCTGGACGGAGCTCCAGCGCAAGCTCCAAACCAGTCTGACCATCCGTTGCAACCTCAACCTCATGCCCTGCAAGCTTTAATCCCTTCGCAAGAAAAAGGCCCAGAGCCACATCATCTTCCACGATCAAAACGCGCATCCCTTAGTTCTCCATTGGTTATGCCTGGCTATACCGCGTTTCCCTGACGTAATCCAGTCCAAACCACATAGGCTCGTTACCCATGAGCGTGGAAAAGAGTTACGTAATTACCTTCTCCTCTAATGCCCGTAAGCCGCAGTGTTTTCTTAGGGGCACCGACCGCTCAAATCCCGTTTCAGGACAAAAGCCCAAAATGAATTGCGAACCACACCATTTCCCCGGCAGTCCGTGATTCCTGTGGATAAACAGTCGACAGCATTTCCCGAGCAAGAATCATCTTTGGCACTTGCAATTCGCTTTTTATTCGCTACAATTCGAGCATGGCTATCACGCGGCGGCAAAAAGAAGTAATCGACTTCCTCTCCGGCTTCACCCAGAAGAACGGATACTCCCCGTCCTACGAGGAAATCGCAACCGGCCTGGGACTCAACTCCCTTGCCACAGTCCATAAACACATCACCAATCTCCAAAACAAGGGACTGTTGCAGCGCGCCCACAACCGAAGCCGATCCATCGACGTTCTGCCGCCACGTACCAATAAGAAGGGGTTTGAACGCCTCCCGCTGCTGGGCCGCATCGCCGCCGGCCAACCAGTCGAAGCCATCGAGACCGCGGAATCCATCTCACTCGGAGACATCATCGGAAACCGCGAAGTCTTCGCCCTCGAGGTTCGCGGCGATTCCATGCGCGACGAACACATCGTCTCCGGTGACTACGTCCTCGTAGAGCGAACCCGCACCGCCCGCGAAGGCGAAATCGTAGTCGCCCTCATCGATGGCGCCGACGCCACCCTCAAACGCTTCTACCGCGAGGGCAGCATGATCCGGCTACAGCCCTCAAACGCAGAGATGGCCCCCATCTACGCTCCTGCCGCCAACGTCACCATCCAGGGCAAAGTCCTCGGAATCCTTCGCAAATACGCCTAACCTCGGTGACTAACATTTCACGAAACGAATTCCCTTCGGATCGCGTATTAACTGGCAAGCTGGTGTTCTTGTCAGTTAAAGTCCCATCCAAGGAGCAACCGTGTTAATACGCAACCATATCCTCAGCGCCGTCCTCGCCACGGTTGCCTTCGTCGCCGCCGCACCTGCTCAGGACTTCGACCGCAACCTCCCTGCCTCCGCATCGACGGACCTCTATGTCTCCACCGGTTCCGGTCACATCCGCATCACGCCCGGTTCAGACTCTGAAGTGCACATCAAGGGCCACGTCCACGCTGGCTGGAACGCCGGCGGCGACATCGATGAGCGCATGCGCAAGATCGCCGCAAATCCACCAATCTCCCACACCGGCAACGAGATTCACATCGGCAATCTCGCCCCGGAGGACCGCCGCCTCTACAACAACATCACCATCGACTATGAGATCTCCGCCCCCAAGGGTCTGGCCCTCAATCTCCACTCCGGTTCCGGCGACGTCGAGATCGACAATGTGGGCCGCTTCCTCAAGAGTGAGACCGGCTCCGGCTCTATCCGCGCCCACGGCATTGCTGGCCCGTCTGACCTACGCACCGGCTCCGGCGACATTGAGCTTCAGCAACTGGCTGCCGGAGAAATCCATGCCTCCACCGGCTCCGGGTCCATCCGCATCAACGGTGTCAACGGCGCCCTGACCGCCCGCACAGGTTCCGGTGATATCGAAGCCAACGGCGCCCTCACTGGTCCCTCGCGCCTGCAATCCGGTTCCGGTTCCATCCGGGCCCACATCGGCAAGGACTCCCACCTCAGCGTCGACGCCACCACAGGTTCCGGCTCCATCCGCATCGGCGGCAACTCCAGCGATCACCATCACATGTCCGCGCCTATCAACGGCGGAGGCGCATCGCTCGAGGCCCACACCGGCTCCGGCGACATCGAAATCAACTAGCCCAGCCCCAACACCCGAGGCCATTCCGACGCGTGATCCACGCTAAGGTCTGGCCTCGCAGCTTTCAGTGACTCTGGCGCAAGTCCATACGTGCATCCCACCGACACCGCCCCGCACGCCCGTGCCGTCAGCACATCCACATGCGAGTCCCCGATCATCACCGTCTCAGCCGCCGTAATCGGGAGCCCGGTCAACTCCGAGGCCTCCGCAATCAAGGCAAGCAACCCCTCTGGATCGGGCTTCTTCGTCGCAAACGAATTCCCGCCATAGTTCGAAAAGCAAAACCGATCCAACCCAAAGTGTTTGCAGATCGCTCGCGACGGATTCACCGGTTTGTTCGTCAGAATTGCCATCGGCAGCGACGGATGTGAAGCCTTGATCGCCTCCAGTGACTCAAACACTCCCGGATAGACCACCGTAAAATCCACCTTGTGGATCTTGTAATATTCCACAAACCAATCCAGCGCCTGTTCTACAAACTCGTCGTCGTGCGGATCATCTTCGTCGGCAATCACATGGGCATAAGCCAGCGCCCGCCGCACTAAAACCCCAGCGCCATCGCCAATGTAAGCCCGCACGATCTCCTCACTCAGCGTCATCTTGCCGTAGTGAACCAGCATCGCGTTCACCGAATTCGTCAGATCCTGCCGCGAATCAATCAGCGTGCCATCCAGGTCGAACACCAGCAGCCTGGGAATAAATGCCAGGCTCACTTCTTCAACCCCAGCGCGTTCACGACGGCCTGATCGACAACCGTGCCACTGCTTCCCTTCGTCACGACGCCAAATCCGCCCTGATAATCCCACATCGCCCAGCCGATATGTTTCGCCTCCAGCGCCGTCCGCATATCGCTGATCCAGGTTGTGCGCATCTTCGGATCGGCGAAAACCTTATAGACCCCAAACTCGCCGCAATACAGCGGAACCCCACGTCGCTGCGCCCACTCGAACATCGTCGCGACCTCCGCGCCGACCCTCGCCGCGTCCCATCGCTCCCACCCATACCGCTGCAGCCAGATGCGCTCCCGCTCGTCCTGCTCCTGCCCCAAAATCGCCTGCACATTCTCAGGCGTCGAGGGATACGGCACACCGCGCACAAACACCCATCCCTGCGAACCCCACGTCGCGCCCTGGTGCGTAAACCACATTGGGTTATAGTCGTGGAAAGTGTAAATCACGTTCTCGTCGCGCACCGGTTCCATGGCCAGCAGGTTGTCGATCCCGCTATACATCGAGGCAGTCGCAATCAGCGTATGTTGCGGAGCTACCGCGCGAATCCGAGCCACCGCCCGCGCCTGAATTCCCTGCCAGCGGTAAAGATCCGCCATCGTCGGCTCGTTCATCACCTCAAAGAAGATCTTCTCCGGATCCATGGCGGCGTAATGCCCCGCAAACGTCGCCCAAAACGCGCAGAACCGCTCGACTCCATCATCCCCCTGCGTCAACTGCGCCTTCCAGCTCTCCTCCGGATGAATATCCAACACGACATTCAGGCCCGCATCGGTCAACTGCTTCACCGTCTTATCCAGCCGCGCCATCCCATCAGTCTTCAGCGACCCAAGCTGCGGATCCGCGATCAGCGGCTCCGGATCGATACTCAGCCGCACATGGTCGAACCCCAGGCTCTTGATCTTCTGAAAGTCTGCGGCCGTCGTGTAGGTGTCCATGCGCTGCGGCGTAAAGTCCCGCGTCTGCGCATACCAGCCGCTCAGGTTGATGCCGTGGCGAAGGTGCTCCGCCCGCTGAAACGCTAGGCTGGTCCCGCGTTGAGCCATCGCCGCACCCGCCAACATCACGACCGCCAACGCCAAACGAACCCTACCCTTCATCCCGCCTCCCGGCTTTCTTTGTGTCATCCCACTATCATCGCAGCTACTCGTCAAAGGTGCGATTCCACTGGCTTACCACGCGACTCTCCCGCTCCCAACCCAGCACGCTCACGCTCCCAGTCCCCAGCACAAAGCTGCGCCCGCCTTTTGCCTCCAGCCCAATCCATCGGGCCGTCAGAATGCGCAAAATATGTGCGTGAGCAAACAGCGCGACCTTCCCCTTATCCGGAACTCCATCCAGCGCCCGCGAAATCACCACGTCGGCCCGTCCGCCAACATGTTCCACGGCCTCGCCCCCAATTAGCTCACGATTCCAGACGCCCCACCCCGGATCG
>JAYVZU010000065.1:0-2533 GCA_043783075.1 Rhodanobacteraceae bacterium | reverse complement strand
GACGTCATTGTGATGCGGACGTTCTCGAAGATCTACGGCATGGCCGGCATTCGCGCTGGCTTCGCGGTAGCTCGTCCTGACCTGCTGCAGAAGTTCCAGACGGTTGCTCCAGCAGGCCGCAGCCTCGCCAGCATCTCGATCGTTAGCGCTGCTGCTGCGCGCGCCAGCCTGACGGACAAGGAACTCGTCCCGCTGCGCCGTAAGATCAACGGCGACATCCGCGAAGAGACACTCAACTTCATGCAGAAGAAGGGCTACAAGGTTCTACCTGGCTCGCAGGCGAACTTCTTCATGGTCGACGTTGGCCGTCCGGGCAGCGAGTTCCACAAGGCGATGCTGGAAGAGAAGGTCTCGATCGGCCGCACGTGGGCTGCACTGCCGAACATGGTTCGCGTCACTGTCGGTACGAAGGACGAGATGGCCAAGTTCCAGACTGCTTTCGTCAAGTGCATGGATAAGAAGCCCGACACTGCAAATGGTGCTGCTTCGCTGTACGTTCCCCAGTATCACGTTCCGACCGAGTTGTATCGCGGCGAGACCGTTGCCTAAGTAGTTCCTTATCGCAATTGGTTTTCACGGTTTCTTAGTTGTCAACCCATCGCAGCCCCGCCCTCTCTGTGGCGGGGCTGTGTGTTTTTGCGGGAGTAATTTACGTTTATTTATCGGGGAATAAACGAGTCATCGCAACGAAGATGCTCATTGAGTGGCAATTTAGTTGATTTAATGTTGACACCGCACAGAGCCTCCGATAGGCTTGGGGTATTACCAAAAATGCATTGTGTCACTCCCATGAATGCCCGAGATTTATTTCAGGGTGACACCCGAAGTGTATCCAGCTCTTCTCCAATCTGGTAAGTCAATCCCTGGGATGCAATATCCCAAGTCTCTACTAATAAGCCTCAATCGTTCTTCGTATTTGTTTCCGATTCTGGCACTCGTTTCCTTCCTGTAGCTCTGAACTCATAACTTGTCGAACTGTCGCAAGTCGAAATAGCCGCTTTTGGAGGCTTCACCGATGGACAGCACCACCGCATCTTTTTTGCGTTCGATGAACCGTCGAAAGTTTCTGGAGGGTGCGGGGTCGCTTGCAAGCATCGGCGCTCTGGGAGTAACTGGCTGCGTTCCGGCAAAGAATTCAAAGCAGGCTCGTGCTCTGACTGCGCCACCACTTCCCTTGTACGACGAGTACACTCCGCTGGTACCCATTCGAGCACACACGGATCGCATCTTCCGGATTACGGTTTGCCTGCGACCTTTTCGTGCAGCTGGTCCACGAAGAGATCTGGAGCAGATCGGCGATAAGACGATCGTGCATAACTATGGTCACGGCGGTAGTGGGTGGTCGCTATCCTGGGGTGCGGCTACTGTCGCGACGAAGAGCGCTATGACCGCGGCTGAAGGCGCTACAGATATTGCAGTACTGGGTGCAGGTGCTATCGGACTTACTTCCGCAACAATGCTGCAGAGGGCGGGCGCCAAGGTCACGATCTACGCGAAGGAGCGTGCGCCATTCACGCGCAGCTCGCGAGCGACGGGTAGTTGGACGCCAGACTCGCGTGTGGCGCTGGTGTCGGCTGTGTCGCCGAACTTTGCTGCCGAGTGGGAAGAGATGGCTCGGGCTTCTTTCTCGATGTATCAGAGCTTTTATGGAATGCCGGGTACGCCGATTGAGTGGACGGATCGGTGGCAGTTGAGCGATAACCCGCGCCCTGCGGGGCCTCCGGGTTCTGCGGTGGATCCAAATATTCGGACGGATCGTCCAGCTCCGACACATGACTTTATTCATTTGAATAGTCGCATTGCGGATCTTACTCCGCGGCCAATTGTAATGCCGGCTGGCACTACACCATTTCCGACGCCTTATGTAAGTCGTAGTTCGTCGATGACTTTCAATGTCGCTGACTATTCGCGGCAGTTACTCACTGACTTTTTGATTGCCGGCGGAAAGATTGAGACTCGCGAGTTTCATTCTCCGCAGGAGCTTACACAGCTTCCGCAGAAGGTGATTGTGAATTGTCCAGGTTATGGCGGCCGCGCACTGTGGGGTGATGAGTCGATCATTCCGGTGCGTGGTCAGATTGCCTGGTTGATCCCGCAGGATGATGCGCACTACGGCCTCACCTACAAGGGACTTAGCATGTTGTCGCGTCGCGACGGCATTGTGATGCAGTACTCCAGGGGCGGGGAAGATGAAGGTTGGAACGATTCCAACGAGAACCCGGACCGCGAATTCGCCGAAGAAGGCGTCAATGTTCTCGCCGAGATGTATAGCCGTATGGCGGCGATGAAGAAGAAGTCTGCCTGAGTAGTTGTTACCGGTTGACCGTAAGGAGCTAAGTGCGGCAGCTGAACTCTAACTGGATTGACTAACCTTCGGATACTGCTGACGAGGTATCCGGTTTTCAAAGTTTTAATTGCTTCGAGGTTTTATTTCTTCCAAGATGGCGCGCAACCATGAGATGCGCAGCCTTTGCCGACTTGTTTCTTAAATGCTGTTTTTCTGGAGGCGTAGATATGAAATTTGTACAGGCAA
>JAYVZU010000064.1:0-2534 GCA_043783075.1 Rhodanobacteraceae bacterium | reverse complement strand
GCGTCGTAAGCATCTTACCCGCGCCAACTTCAAGCAGCAGGTCGAAGCCATCGTCGAGCAGGCATTGCAATGCGTTGCTGTATCGGACAGGTAGACGGCACTGCTGCGCCCAGTACTGTGCGCTGGTCGCCTCATCATCGGTGATCCACTTGCCCGTCACGCTGGAAACAAATGGAATCGCGGGCGGATGCAGGGCAAGTTTCGAAACTGCAGTCTCGAACTTAGCGAGCATCGGTTCCATCATGGCAGAATGGAACGCGTGCGAGGTGCGCAGGCGGCGATACGCAACGCCATAAAGGTCGAGCTTTTGTTTCAGTGCTTCGATTGCTGAAGTCGGCCCTGACAAAACGCTCGCACGCGGCGAGTTGAACCCTGCGATGCAGACTTCTTCTGTTACATATTGTGCGAGTGCAGCTTCGCCGAGCGGTACTGAGATCATGGCGCCGGCAGCCACAACCTGCATCAGTCTGCCACGCGTTGCGATCAGGCGAAGGGCATCTTCGCGCGTGAAGACTCCGGCAATGGTTGCAGCGACATACTCACCCAGGCTATGTCCCAACATTGCCTGCGGTGCGATGCCCCAGGTCTGCCACAACTCCGCGAGTGCAAGTTCGGTTACAAATATTGCCGGCTGTGCAAACTCTGTGCGCTGCAGCTTCGCGGCTGCTTCGGTGTCGCTTGCTTCGGCATACATCAAGGTGCGAAGGTCAAGACCGAGCGCCGGTTCCAGCAATGTGCACGACGCGTCGACAAGAGCTGTGTACGCTGGTTCGGACTCATACAGTTCGCGTCCCATCCCGACAAACTGTGTACCTTGTCCGGAGAACTGAAACGCAACCTTGTGAGCTCGCGACCGGCGAGACTTCGTGACGGCTTTCAGCTGACGTTGCGCGTCGGCATTGTCAGTTGCGGAAATGGCGCAGCGGAACTCATACGCCTTGCGTCCGGTCGCGAGTGTGAACGCGGCATCGGCAATCGAGGTCGTTGGATTTGCGTGTAAGAATGTCGCCAGATTCTGCGCGGCCTGTAGCGCAGCGGCTTCGGTCTGACCAGACAAGCAAAGTACATAGCGACTGCGGACCGACTCTCCACTTACCTGTGCCGGGGCTTCTTCCAACACGACATGAGCGTTCACCCCACCGACACCGAAGGCGCTTACACCAGCTCGCAAGGGGCCGTCGCTGGTCCACGGCATCGTCTCTGCGCGGAACACGAAGGGGGAATCATTGAGCTCAATATTGTGGTTCGGTGTGGCGTAGTGTGCAAGACCTGGCAGTATCTTGTGTTGCAGCGAAAGCGCCGTCTTGATGACGCCGGTTACGCCGGCAGCGCTATCGAGGTGTCCGACATTTCCTTTTGCCGTGCCGATGGCGCAAAACGAGCGTTCGTTCGTCGCTCTGCGAAAGACCTTGGTAAGTGCTGCGACTTCAATCGGATCGCCGAGCGGTGTGCCTGTGCCGTGAGCCTCAACGTAAGTGATGGTCGCGGGATCGATCCCTGCCATCGCCTGTGCGGCCGCAATCACACGCGCCTGGCCGTCCACTCCGGGCGCCATGTATCCAGCCTTTGCAGAGCCATCATTGTTGACTGCAAACCCGCGGATCACCGCGGCGATATGGTCGCCATCCCGTACGGCTTCCTCAAGCCGCTTCAGAACGACAACGCCAACGCCGTGTCCAAACACCGTGCCAGTAGCGCTCTCGTCGAACGGTCGGCAGTGTCCGTCGTTCGAGACGATCCCCCCTTCCTGATACACGTGTCCGCGCTCCTGCGGGAATGTAATGGAGACTCCGCCGGCCAGCGCCATATCGCACTGGTAGTTCAGCAGAGCCTGACTGGCCTGGCAGATCGCGACCAGTGATGTCGCACATGCCGACTGCACGGTGACGCAAGGTCCGCGCAAATTCAGTTTGTAGGCTGCGCGCGTCGTCAGGAAATCCTTATCGTTACCAAGCGAGACCTGAAACTCGCCAACCTGATAGTTGCCAGTCAGCTCGTCAAGAAATTCCCGGTCTTGCGCCAGGTTAGCCAGCAGGTAAGTGTTCAGGCTGCAGCCTGCAAAGAGACCGATCTCACCCTCGTAATCGGACGAGACATAACCCGCATCCTCGAGGGCATTCGAGCAGGACTCGAGGAAGACGCGGTGCTGCGGGTCCATGTGGTCGGCTTCTCGCGGCGAGATGCCGAAGAACTCCGCATCGAACATGGCCGCGTCGTCCAGCACCCCGCGCGCTGCGACAAAGTCTGCGCCGTGCTCGGTGGCATCCGCATTGCGGGCCTTCAGGTCGGCTGCATCGAAGCGGGTAATCGTATCTTTCCCCGCGATCAGGTTCTCCCAGAACGTGGCGAGATTGGCCGCACCGGGAAACCGGCCAGCCATCCCAATAATGGCAATGCCATCCTGTACTTCAGGCTGCAACTCCGGCTGCTCTATGGAGTCTGCGGAATTCATTGACTGACGCTCCTCGCTGCCCGTACTCGCGCAAATGCCATGCGCTGTTTTTGGATACGGTTCTGCAGCATCTGTGGTGCCT
>JAYVZU010000063.1:0-2539 GCA_043783075.1 Rhodanobacteraceae bacterium | reverse complement strand
TACTCGTTCAGGTCGTAGTCCTGGACGCGCTGCTCGATCTGGCGCACGAAGAGGTCGTGGGAGATGAGGTCCTGCTCCGGGAATCCGACGGCAGAGATTGCTTTGATCTTCGCCAGATTGGCGATATCCATATCGTGGCGCGTCTTGCTCGCGGCGAGAGAGAAGTCGCCAAGCTGATCGTTGTAGCGATAGTCGCCGACCGCCGTAGCCTGCGTCGGGCTGAGCTTTAGTTGCTGCTGCCAGGTCTGTTCGAACAATTCATTCTGGGCGGCGACGCGGGACTCGACCGACGTGGGAGCCTGCGCGGTGAGAGACACGGCGGCAAACAAAATTGCAGGGGCAACAAGTAGAGTTAAACGCATGTTGAAAAGAGTACCAGATGGCAATCGTCTCTCGTGGGCGCTTTTCGCTGCGATCAACATATCGACTGATTTAGCGCGACTACTACCTACTTCGAAAAATACTTAAGACTAAGACCATAATTGTCAGGAAGATGCTTATTAAAACAGCAAAAAAATGCCTATTTATCTGCTTGTCTAGCCGCAGCAAGGCGTTGCTAGTCTCCAAGCTCAGAGTTATCTGATGCGACAGTTGGTTATTTTGAGAGTTTATTGCGGACTGGATCATGTTGAGGTTTGACTCGCCCGCAGCCTTAACTCGCATTTCAAGGGAGAGAACCTCCGAATGCATACGCAAGTAACTTTCGCTCTGCGACCGCATTGCTCCATTATGGTTATCTAGCTGCTGCCGTTGCAATGACGTCACTTCATTGGTGAGATTTGCCATTCCTCGATCGATATCGATCATAAGCCGCCCTGCCCGATACTGCTCACTAAGTACGTCGGTGACTTGAGCTTTAATTCGACCCAATGCATCTGTGATCTCCGCCAAATGCTGGCTATTGAGCGATTCTGCGACTATAACTTCTCCGATCAACGACTCTGGAGCTCCATTCACACCTTCTTTAGTTTGGTATCCAGCTGCACTCTCGCTCAATACATCGTTATACCCAAGGCGAATGTTTGAGGAGTCAATATCTGGTTCGAGTCCAACTGACTGCATCGCGCGGAGTGTGATCTTTGTACCGTCCAACTCGTTGCCAATCAATGCGCCGAATGTCGTCCCAAGGAGCGCAAGCACAAAAGCGGGCACCCCAAAGGCAGAACCCATCGCCGCGACGCCAACTCCCCCAATTGCCAACGCGACTAGCATTCCGATCGTTGCCACAGAGGCTTTGCCACCGTCGAGAGCAGCCACGACTTTGAGCAAGTTGGCTATCTCGGCCCTTGCAGTCTTATCTAACGTAATTAGTTGGGAAAACTTCCAATAAGCTTGCCAATCCCCACCGCTAATCCCATGCCGAATCATGATCTGACGAAGCTCATCGATATATAAGCCATAGCGGTTGTAGGCTTGCTGAACGTCTTTCGTGAGGGCCATTTTTCTCCACACCGGAATGTTCGCCGATGGATCCGATGATACAAGCCACGGAGGGCAGCAAAGTTGCATTCAGGACAAGTCCCGTAACAGGGCAATCGTGTTGTCTGGAGGTACGGTCCAATCTAAAAGTGTGGAAGTACGTAATCCCGAAATAGGGCAAAGGCAAAGGTACCGAAGAAGAAGATGGAGAATGCATACAGGATTCCGAAGTAAAGGCGGCGACTCCGCCGTTGCGATCTGGCGACACCTTCGTTCCAAATCGCACTCGCTTCAGGATCCGTTCTGGCTTTCCAGCGGAGTGCGATGACATCAAAGATTGGCTTTAGATCGTTATTACCCTTCATAGAAGGTTGATCCTAACACGCCCTCAAATTACAAGGAGTAACAGTGGGTACGCAAAGATGAATAAAGTGTCATAGCTGAAGCGCCGACCAGCAAAGGACACAATTTTATTCAACGTTGCAGCCTCCTCAACGACGGGCGAGGGCTGTGCGGGGGATTTGTTGGAGGTCGGCTATGAAGGTTACTTCGTGCCAGTTTGAAAGCAGTCTTGCGATCGCGTCTCGCTGGCCGTAGCCGATTTCCAATGCGAGCAGTCCACCGGGTTTCAGGAGCGAGTGCGCCTGCGGAATCAGGCGCGTGTAGATATCCAGGCCTTCGGCACCGGCGAAAAGAGCGAGTGACGGCTCAAACTCCCGTACCTGCGCGTGGAGGGTCGGGGCATCTGAGTCAGGAATGTACGGCGGGTTGGACACGATTGCGTCGAACTCTGCCTCGCCGGAAACTGCCGCTAGAAGATCGGAGTTCAGAAATCGCATACGGCCTGTCACGCCATGGGTCGTGGCATTCTCGCGCGCTATGTCCAGAGCTGCTGGGGAGATGTCCAGCGCGGTGACTTGTGCCTGCGGCAGGCCGACGGCTAGCGCAATCGCGATTGCGCCGGAGCCTGTGCCTACGTCAACGATGCGGAGTGGATCCTTTGGCGGGTCCCACTCATCGCGGTAGGGCTGCGATGAATGGGGCACAGAGTTGTGAAGGCGGGCGAGGACTGCCTCCACCAGCGTCTCGGTTTCGGGGCGCGGAATCAGGACGGCTGGTG
>JAYVZU010000062.1:0-2539 GCA_043783075.1 Rhodanobacteraceae bacterium | reverse complement strand
GCGCGACGAACGCGCTTCTCCGGGTCGTCCCCGGTAATGGTGCGCTTGGCTTCAAACTCCGGAGACCGCCGCGAGATGCGCTTCTTGGCCTCAGCGTCGGCCTTCTTGTTGGCTAACTCTTTGCGCTTCTTCGGGTCGACCGCGCCGACGATCCGCGTCGCGCCGGTAACGGCCGACTTCGGAGACTTACCCTTATGCGGCCGCGTACTCGCCTGCCGATGCTTCTTACCTAACCGCTTCGCAACCTTCTTCGGTGCCATGTAAAACCTTCTCTCAGACGCAAACCGCCACTCTTCATTATCTCCCACAAAAACCCCGAACTCCCCCTTCCTTCAGAATGTAAGCATTTATGTTTATACTGACCCAATGAAGAGTGCCGAGTTCAAGCGTACGCTGAGCAAGCAGGGAGCCACGTTCGAACCCGGAAAAAGGGTCGCACTTGAAGGTTTCGCTGAACGGAAAAACCTCCATTCTTCCGATGCATGCCAAAGATCTCAAGAAGGGCACCGCCGAAGGCATCAAGAAGCAACTGGGACTGTCATAAAGGAGAATCTATGCTCGCATATCCAGTTATATTGACCCCCGACAAAGAAGCTGGCGGCTTCGTCGTCACCTTTCCCGACATCCCCGAAGCAATCACCCAAGGTGAGACCGTGGACGAGGCATTGGCGATGGCAGCGGAGGCTCTGGAGACCGCAATGGACTTTTATTTCGACGGCAAGCGTGCAGTCCCCATGCCTTCTCCGCCCAAGCGTCGCCAGCAAGTTGTGGCGCTTCCCCTCAGCGTGTCGGCCAAGGTTCTGCTGTTGAATGAGATGATCCGGCAGCAGGTGCGTCCCGCCGAGCTTGCGCGCCGCCTGCACACGACCCCGCAGGAAGTTAACCGGCTGACGAATCTGCACCACACCACCAAGATCGATGGAATTGCCGGAGCGATGAAGGTTCTGGGAAAGACTCTTAAGATTGGGGTGGTTTGAGGGTCGACTTCCTGATCGCCAATGGCGAATTCCCTCGCGTCAAATCCGCGAAGACCTATAAATTGGATGCCATCGACATGCCTACGTTCAGACCGCTCATCGCTGGCTTTCTCTATGGAACGCTGCTGTTGGTCGTGGCAATCGTTATCGGGGGCGGCGGACACGGCCTGACTTTGTTTTTCATGCTTGGCGGCGCACCGATTACGATTGGCAGCTATCTGCTTCCGATGAGAATGGCCGACTTCCTTGAGGTCGTTTTCGCGTTTTCAGTCCCGATATTCTGGGCATCTATCCCGTTGGCATCAACTTTGCGGGGCAGATGGATATTTCTGGTCTTGATTGGTGTCCACTACGCATCCTCCGTTTGGTTCGCCATCGTACATGGCCGCGATGACTTTGAGATTCCGGATGCCTCCGAGAAGCTCCGGTACTTCCTGCCCTGGATTGTGGCTGTCTCATTGGTCTATCTCCTCGGTCAGATTCTCCTGTGGCGAACTTTCGTCAAATCTTCGCGTCGACCGCTATCATAGGCACTAGTGCCCTTTGCCCCGCCCATTCCGGCTGCACCTCCGCGCGCCAAGCTGCCTTCGTTGCATGACTTCTTTGCGCCTAAGGGGATTCTGTCGCAGTCGGCGCTCGCATTTGAGCATCGCAAGGGGCAGTATGAGATGGCCAAGGCTGTCGAAGCGGCGCTGACGGATAAGCGGCACCTGGTTGTTGAGGCTGGGACCGGGACCGGGAAGACGCTGGCGTATCTGCTGCCGGCTTTGCGGTTTGCGCGCGAAAAAGGCCAGCGGGTAATCCTCTCGACCGGCACAAAAAACTTACAGGAACAGCTTTACTTCAAGGATGTGCCGTTTCTCGAATCGCTCTTGGGCGAAGATCTGCGGGTCTGCTACATGAAGGGTCGCGCCAACTACCTGTGCAAGCACAAGCTGTACGCGCTGCGCGATACGCCGATGCTGACAGGTCTGGACGAGATTGAGCAGTTCCACCACATCGCGACGTGGGAGAAGACGACCAAAACCGGCGACCGGGCCGAGGTGAATCAACTGCCGGAACACTCGCCTCTATGGTCGAAGCTGGACGCTCGGTCGGAGGCCTGTCTGGGCCAGACCTGCCCGGACTTTGAGCCGTGTTTCATCACGCAGATGCGGCGCAAGGCGCTGGAATCCGACCTGATCATCGTCAATCACCATCTGTTTTTTGCGGACCTCAACATCAAGCAGCAGGCTCCGGATGCTCCCGATGCGGGCATTCTTCCGGCGGCGGGTGCGGTCATCTTTGACGAGGCGCATGAGCTTGAGGAGATTGCCTCGAACTACTTTGGGATTGGGCTGTCGAACGCGAGATTCGACGAGCTTACGCGCGATGTCGAAATCATGTTGCGGGCCAAGAATGCTTCGTCGTCGTCGGTCGAAAATGCCTGCGCGATCTTGAAGGATCGCTCGCGAATGTTCTTTGGGGCGCTGCCGGTTGAGTCGCAGCCATTGGGCAGGATGCCGTTCGAGCATGTCCACCGCGAGAGCTTTTTGGAGTCGGATGGCGATACTTACCTAGGC
>JAYVZU010000061.1:0-7663 GCA_043783075.1 Rhodanobacteraceae bacterium | reverse complement strand
CGAGACCACGGAGTGAGTCGAGTTCGATGTATCGGTGTCTGGTTGTCGGCATAAATATAACTGGGGGCCCAAAGCAACCAGCTCACACTTTTCTCATGCTATCAGTGGCTTACCGAAAGCTTAGATGACAACTTTGTCATGTGCGTGAAGCAAAACAAACGCGCAGCCCTCGTTGAGGCTGCCCGGAGTGTTGCGAGTTTATGTCGCATTACAGCTGGCCCGGTGCGCCCGGGCCGACGATGAATGTGATTGGCGTAGTGACGGAGGTGGAGTTCGGGCCTGTTGCTACGAAGTTGACGGTGTAGGTTCCGACTGGCGTGATCTGCGTGGAGAAGTTGCCGCTGCTGCAACCGGACATCAGGACGGAACCGCCGACCAATACTCCGAAGAGGCTTACGACTGTCAACAGGCGCATTGCGAGCGGGTTTTTGCGGAGGCGCTTGCGGAATGCCAGGATTCCGGCGCAGCTGAGGATCAGGAGCGGCCAGCCGAGGATCTCGGAGGTGGTCTGCGTTACTCCGGTGGCGACGTCGGTGAAGAGCGTGATGTTGATCTGCTGCTCGGTCTGGATACCCGGCGTTGCCGCAAAGGTGAGCGTGGTCGGCGGCCCGAAGGTGCAGGTGGAGTTCGCCGGCATGTTGGTGCAGGTGAAGTGGATGGTGCCGTTGAGGGTGTTGTTGGCGATGATGGTCGCCGTGACGGTTGCGGTGGAACCCTGCGCGGTGCCGGCGGTCGCGGGGAAGAGCGTAACGGTGAATGTTGCGGGGTCTGGCGTGATGGTCAACGTGGCGACTACGGAGGTGCTGGGCGCATAGTTTGCGTCGCCGCTGTATACCGCGGTGATGGCGTAGGTTCCGGTGACGAGACCGTAGTTGAGGTAGTGGTTGGCGATGAGGGTTTGGTTGGAGGAGAAGGTGTCGAGCAGCGTGGCGGAGCCGGTGCGGGCGTCGACGGATGCGGTGCCGATCTGCGTGGTTCCGGCGAAGAAGGTGAAGGAACCGGTGGGGATGTTAGTGGTTTGCGATTGCACAGTTGCCGACATGTTGAAGGCGGAGAATTGCAGGCCCGATGCGGGATTGAGAAGGACAGAGGTGGTGGTGTTGCCGCGGGCGACTGCTACGGTGAGCGAGGCGGCAGAGCTGCTGGCGTAGAAGAGATCTCCGCTATAGACGGCGACCACGGTGTGGTTGCCGACGTTGAGGCCGGAGATGCTCTGCGAGGCCGTGCCCACGGAGCTGACCGTTACGGGCAGACCGACGGCGTTGCCGTCCACGAAGAAGGAGACTGTGCCGGTGGGGAAGCAGGACGGGGCAGCGGTGTTGCAGGAGGCCGGGGCTATGGTGGTCGTGACGGTGAAGGGAATGGAGTACTGCGGCGAGCCGGTTGCGGGATACGTGACGACGGTTGTGGACGTAGTTGTGGTGAGGACGGCACCGACACCGGTGAGCGCGATGAAGGGTGGGGGCGAGTTGATGGTGTTGGTCGCGCCCTCGGTGTAGCTGGCGTTGAAGTTGCCGAGTTGGCTGGCGGACGGGGTGAAGGAGGCGAGCAGCAGGCAGGAGCCGCCGGGCGTGAGGCTGCTGTTGGCGGAGCAGCCGTTTGATCCGGTACCGGCTAGCGCGAAGGGCGCGGCGGGCGGAGGAGTGAAGAGGGTCGAACCGAGTGTGGCGGTGGTGGAGCCGGTGCTGGTTTCCTGGATTTGGAGGGTCGGGCTGGCGAATCCGAGGTTTGTGCGGCCGAAGTTGTAGGTGACGGAGCCGCGGAGGTCAGAGATGGCGCGGTTGTTGCCGGAGTCGAGGACAACGAGGCTTCCGGCGCCGGTTGAGACGACGGCGGCGGGGTTTTGGAGCTGGACGGCGAAGGCTGAGCCGGGCAGGGTTCCGGTGCCAGGTGCGCCGAGTGTTCCGACTGCGGTGTTGATGACGCCGGAGGCAGTGACGAGGCGGATGACGGCGTTGGCGGAGTCTGCGATGTAGACGTTTCCGGCGGCGTCGGTGGCGAGTCCGGTGGGGCTGTTGAGCTGTGCGCCGGTTGCAGAGCCGCCGTTTCCTGAGGCTCCGGCCTGGCCGGTTCCGGCGATAGCGACTACGTTTCCAGTGGCGGCGACGATCTCTCGGACGAGGTTGTCGCCAGTGTCGGCGATGTAGATGTTGCGGGCGGCATCGACCTGTATCCCGGTGGGGTTGGAGAAGAATGCGGCAGTTGCGGGGCAGCCATCGCCGAAGACGTCGCCCGCAGCGCAGACGGTGGAGGCTCCGCCGCCGACGAGGGTGAGGTAGCCGCTGGTGTTGAGTTCGCGGATGAGGTTGTTGCCGGAGTCTGCGATGTAGACGTTGCCGTCGGCGTCGGCGGAGAGGCCGGAGGGGTTTTTGAAGATGGCGGAGGTTCCGGGGCAGCCGTCTCCGAAGGTGTTAGTGGCAATAGAGCAGACCGCAGCCGCTCCACCGGCGACAGTGCTGATATTTCCGGTGATCGGGTTGATCTGGCGGATGACGTTGTTGCCGGTATCGGCGACGTAGATAAGGCCGTTGCGGGTGACGGTGACGGCCCGGGGAGCCTTCAACGTGGCGGCGGTGGCTGCGCTGCCGTCGCCAGAGAAGCCGCTGGTGCCGGTTCCGGCGATGACGGTGGGGCTGCCGGAGGTCGGGAATGCAAGGACGCGATTATTGCCGGTGTCGGCGATGTAGATGTTGCCGGCGGCATCGCGGGCGATACCCTGCGGGGTGCCGAGGCCGGTGGCGATGGCGGCAGTTGCGCCGGGATCGAACGCGACCGAGGAAGCGGTGCCGACGCCGCTTAGGCCGAATGTGGCTGCGCCGTTGAGGGTCGAGGAGACGGTGAGGGTTGCGAGGTCGCTGCCAGCGATGGTGGGCTTGAAGGTGACGGGGAGCAGGCAGTCTTTGGTTGTGTCGGCGTTGGCGGTGCAGGTTGTGCTGCCAAGGGAGAAGTCGGCGCCGCCGGTGAGGGCGTAGGGCGAGACGGCTGCTGGCGAGTCGCCGACGGCGAAGTGTACTTGCAGGGTTTGCGTGGCGGTGCTTCCAGCGGCGAGGGTGGGGAAGGTCTGGTTGGTTAGAACTCTGCGCAGGCGTGCGTTGCCGGAGTCGCCGATGTACAGGTTTTCGTTGCCATCTACGGCTACGCCCATGGCGGAGTTGGAGACGAAGGAGGCGTTGAGAGCGGGGCAGTTGTCGCCAAAGGCGTCGGACTTGGCTGCGCAGTAGGTGGGTGCGACGGTGGGGGAGTTGTAGGAACCGGCGATTACGCGCATGTATCCGGTGGTGATGTCGACGAACCAGATGACGTTGTAGCTGTTGTCCGCGATGAAGATGTTGCCGCGGTTATCGAGTGCGAGCTTGCGCGGATTGCCGATGGCGATGTTGGTGGCGAGGACCTGGCTGCCAGCGGTGAAGGTGGCGACGCCTCCGCCGACGACGGTGTAGATGTAGCCGCGACGGGCGACGGCTCCGGCGTTGGTGAGGGCGATAAGGCTGGCGACTGCCGTGCCGCCAGCGTAGACGACGCGAACCTTGTTGTTGCCGAAGTCGCCGATGAAGAGGTTGCCGTTGGCGTCGACTTCGACCTCTTCCGGGGTGGCGAGCAAAGCGGCGCTGGCGAGGCCGAGATCTCCGGTGACTCCGGCGGTTGCGGCGGTAGGTGCGCCTGCGTCGCTGCCGACGACGGTGTAGAGGAAGCCGAGGGTGGGTGTGCGGGTGGGGTTGGTTAGGGTGATCAACGCTGCGGCTGCGGGGCCGCCGTTGTAGATGAGGCGGACGACGTTATTCCCGGAGTCGGCGATGAAGATATCGCCTGCGGCGTCTGCGGTGATGCCACGATTGGAATTGAGTGCGCCGCCTTGTGGTGTGGGGGAGGCGCTGGGGTTGAAGGCGAGGGCGCCATCGCCGGAGAAGCCTTTGACGCCGCCATTGGACGTGAGTTTGGTGCTGGACGCGAGGGAGCCAGCGACGACCGACATGATGCCGGTTGCGGCAGAGATCTTGTGCGCGACGCTGTTGGTGTAGTCGGCGATGAAGACGTCGCCGTTTTTGTTGATGCCGAGGCCGCGCGCCTTGCCGATGCCGCCGGTGTTGGAACCGAGGACGAGGGTGGAGCCGTTCAGGATACCGGCGTTGGCTTTACCGTCGTTGGCGGGGCAGGCGTCGCCGTACTTATTCTGGCCGTTGGAGCAGAGTCCGGTCTGGCTGACGAAGCTTCCGGCGTAGACGCTGATGACGCCGGAACGGGCGTCGATGCGGCGCACGATGCCGTTGGCGCTGGAGCTATCGAGGAAGTAGACATTGCCCTGGGGGTCGACGACGACGTCGTGCAGGTCGTTCGCGGATCCGACGACGACGGAGGAGGAGGTGACGGGGCAGCCATCGCCGAAGTTGTCATATTGGGAGCCGGTGGCTCCGGTCCCGAGGCAGGGGGAGCTAGCGCCGGGCGCGACCGTAACTGACGTTCCGCCACCAGCCAGAACCTGAACCGTGTAGGGCAGCAGGTAGGGTGTCTGCGCCTGGACTCGCTGGGCGGCAAAGAGACCGGCGAAAGCGATGACAGCCAGTGCGAGCTTGCCCGTTTTGGCGGTTTTCTGGACAGGGCTGACAACGGAATTCGGGACGAACGTAGCTACTACCTTCATGGCACAACTCCACTGAAATATGACAATTGGTCTTACTGGTTTTTCAATCATGGACGGAGTGAAACAAACCACTTACTCTCTGCGGTGCTGGAAATACGGCTTGAATCCGGGTGAAACGGGGTGCAAGCTGTACCGCTTTTCGGTGATTGCCCGGACGACCCTTCAAACGATACTTTTGCCCTTTTGTGCCGCCGGGCAGAGGTGCAGCGGGAGTTGATTGTGTCTGCGGGGACACAGCTCCATGGAAAGGGATAAGTTTGTGGTAAGACCAATTATGCTGGGTATTAAGGAAAATGACCCGACCGCCCAAAAATGTACCGTTCGCAGGATACCGCTGTCAATGGCGGTATCTGGTAAGTATACGGTTGGGTTGGCGGTATTGTATTCAGGTAAGACGATATTTGAAGATGCTCCTTCATGCTGGATTGGTTGACCACTTGGATCAGCGTAGAACAGAGCTAACGACTGGGCTTCCGAACCGAAAGATTTTGATCTGCTGCAAAAAGGGTTGGCGGAAAAGGGCCTTCCAAGGGCATTGACTTGACAGGGGTGTTCTGTAGTCCGCATACTTTTGGCGGTCGGACGTGGTCTGACCATTTAGCATCCCGTACAACAATCGAACAGGAAACGCGGAGCAGGGCATGGAAAGCATTCAGCTTCTTCGGAAGCACAGGGGAATCACTGTACTGGGTTGTGCGGGGACATCTGTCTGCGGCGGTGTGTCCCGCGAGGTTCGTCAGCCATCCGTCGCGGTGTCCCGCGTTCGTCACTTCCTGTTGCTTCTGTTCGCGTTTGGCGTGTTTGTTGGAGTGAACCCGGCTCATGGCCAGAACACGGGAAGCATTCTGGGCAGTGTGCAGGATAAGACCGGTGCGGTGGTTCCCGGCGCGGTTGTCACGGTTGCCGATACAACTACTGGCGTGAATCGCTCCGTGAAGTCGAACGGGTCGGGCGAGTATCTACTGCCTAGCCTGCCGGTAGGCACGTACATTCTGACGGCTGGAGCGCCGAACTTTGAGACCTCGGTGATTACCGGAATCAAAGTGGACGCGAACGGAAACGTGAAGGAACTGATCACGCTGATGCCGGGTTCGACTACGGATCAGGTGACGGTTGAGGATACGCAGGGCTCGGTGATTGACCCGAACTCGGCGACGATTGCGACGATGCTGGATCCGAAGATGATCGAAGACCTGCCGATCGATGGGCACAATGTGGTGGCGCTTTCGGCGCTGCTGCCGGGCGTGGTGGACGTGAATGCGCCGTCGACGTTTACGGGCGACACGAAGGGGCCGACGTACTCGGCTTCGGGTTCGCGCAATACGCAGAATCTGATGTTGTTCGACGGCTTGATGTGGAACAACCTGTTCTACAACACTGGTATCAACTACCCGTCGCCGAACGCGCTGCAGGAGATCAGTGTTTTGCTGAACAACTACAAGGCGCAGTATGGGCGCAACGCTGGCTCGGTGTTTAACGTGATCACCAAGCGTGGCACGAATACGATCCACGGCGCGGCGTGGGACTACCTGCAGAACCAGTACTTCAACGCATCGGACTACTTGTCGCACGTGAACCCGAAGGACGATCAGAACCAGTTTGGATTAACGATTGGCGGGCCGGCGAGCAAGGATAAGCTGTACTACTTTGGCGCGTATCAGCAGCTGATCGGGCGTCTGCAGACGACGGCATCGGCACTGACGCCGGGGTATGCGGAGCGCGGATTGCAGGCGGATGGCGCGACGGCGTTGCCTTGTAATTCTGCCGGACCGTTTGCGGGTATGCAGTGTGCGGACTTCTCCAGCGACGTGTTTACAGGCGGGGTCTACGGCAAGTTTACGAACCCGATCACGATCACCGGAACCAGCGGCAACCAGGCGACGACGCAGAGCACCATCAACGACTACACTTCGGCCGGGCAGGCCGCCTGCGTTCCGTTGCTGAATAATGCCGCGACTTACGCGGCGACACACCTGTATCTAAATGGGAAGTCGCAGCCGACGTATATGCCGTTTGCGCAGATGCCGATCCAGTGCATCAACCCGGTGACGTTGAGCTTCGTAAAGAAGTATGTTCCGGTTCCGAATCTGGGCGGGTTTCTGGTTTCGAAGTCGCCGGCACCGACGGGCGACAAGAATGGTCTGATGCGGATGGACTACGTCCTGAACGGCAGCCACTCGCTGGATGCGCGGTACAACGTGTTTACGTCGAATGCCGATGCGCCGCTGGGCGTGAACAGCCAGTCGCAGGGTCTGGCGAACTATGCGCTGGTGAGCCAGCATGCGAAGAGCAACTTCGGCAATATCGGTTGGCAGTGGGTGATGAGGCCGAGTCTGCTGAATAACCTGCGGTTCGGCTACAAGCGGTTCGAGTCGACGCAGTATCCGGATGATTCGCATACGTGGAATAACTTTTGCGACTCGACACCAGGTTGTACGAATGGAAATTTTGCTGAGACGGGCCAGCCGACTCTGCCTTCGATCGGCATCTCGGGCGCATTTACGATGGGCAGCAGCAGCCAGGGGTTTCAGGACCACATCAACGAGAATGTGGAGCTGACGGAGTCGCTCTCGTGGACCAAGGGCAACCACAACGTGCAGGGTGGCTTCAGCTTTTTGCGGTTGCAGTATCTGACTCGGTCGGATTATCCGGGATCGCTCTCGTTCAGCTCGACGTTTACCGGGTTGGGTATCGGTGACTATATGAGTGGCCTGCTGAACTCGGTGTCCGCGCAGAACCGGCTGATTCAGGGCGGCATCCAGCACAACGTGTTTGGCTACCTGCAGGATGACTGGCGCATGACCTTGAAGATGACGCTGAACGTGGGACTGCGGTACGAGCTCCCGTTCCAGTGGTTCGAGCCACACGGGCAGTCGGCGACGTTTGTTCCGGGGCTGCAGTCGGTCGTGTTTCCGAACGCTCCGGGCGGTCTCGGTTTCCCGGGGGATAAGACGGTGCTGCCGTCGCTGGTGCCGACCGACTTCAACGGCGTCGCGCCGCGGGTTGGCTTTGCGTATGACACGA
>JAYVZU010000060.1:0-2555 GCA_043783075.1 Rhodanobacteraceae bacterium | reverse complement strand
GAAGTGGGAGGAGCCGGAGCCGCTGGTTTGGGTTTTCCATCTGCGGGATGGAGTGCGGTTTCAGGATGGTCGGGCGCTGGAGGCGGAGGATGTGGCCTGGACGGTGAACTCGATGATTGACGGAAGTTTGCTGACGAGCAAGAGCAGCAACTTTGCGAGTGTGGCGAAGGCTGAGGTGAGGGATCGGCTGACGGTCGCGCTAAGGCTGAAGCGGGAGGACGCTTCCCTGCTGTTTAACCTGAGCGATGGGCAGTTTGGGGTGGTGCCGCAGGGGTCCGGGAAGGACTTTGGACGGAGGCCGGTGGGGTCGGGGCCTTACAGGTTTGTAAGCGCGGAGCAGGATAAGGATGTGGTGGTGGAGCGGAATCCGGGGTATTGGGCGGGGCCGCCGAAGCTGGAACGGGTGCGGTTTGCGGTGGTGCCGGATGCGGTGACGGTGGCGCTGGAGTTGGAGAAGGGGTCGGTGGATTTGGCGAGTAACCAGCTGACGCTGGATATGGTTCATGCTCTGGAGGGGCGGTCTGGACTTGCAACGGAGACGGGTGAGGGGTCGCCGGTGATGTATCTGAACTTCAACGTGGCGCGTGGGCCGCTGGCGGATGTGCGGGTGAGGCAGGCGATTGCCTGTGCGATGGATCGTGGGGCTATGGTGCATGCGGTGTGGCGGGATAAGGCTCGGCTGGCTTCGACGCTGTTGCCGCTGGGGCATTGGGCGGCGGCTCCGGCCGGGGAGTTGGCGCAGTATCCGCATGATGTGGCGCGGGCGAAGGGTTTGCTGGAGGCGGCGGGGTTTAGGGCAGGCGCGGATGGGGTGAGGCTACGGCTGGAGATGAAGACGTCGCAGGATGAGACGACGCGGTTGGTTGCGGAGATTCTGCAGGCTCAGCTTGCGGACGCGGGGATCAAGCTGACGCTGCGGGCGAGTGAGTTTGGGACGTTCTACTCGGATGTGACGAGTGGGCGGTTTGAGATGTATGCGCTGCGTTGGATCAGCAGCAATGAAGATCCGGATATTTTTCGGTATGCGTTCGGGTCTGACAGGGTGCCGCCTAAGGGAGCGAATCGCGGGCACTATCGCAATGGCCGGGTGGATGAGTTGCTGGGGGATGCGGCTCGGAAGACGGATGAGGTTGAGCGGCGGAAGGACTACGTTGAGGTGCAGCGGATTTTGGCGGAGGAGCTGCCGGCGGTGCCGCTGTGGTATCCGAACAACGAGGTGGTGCATACGACTCGGATGATGGGGATTGTGCCACGAGGGGATGGGAGCTTTGATTTTCTGCGGGATGCATGGGTGAAGTAGGGCGGGGTGAAAAGGGTGAGGCTGAAGGGTTAGTTGGATTCTTCGGAGGCCTTTCGACTGCCAGGTTGTGCGGGTATGCTAGGCGGGCATTCTCGGAACGGCTGTCGATTGACGGACCATCAACTTTGTTCTGACGTCCAATCCTCCCTGTCTGCGGCTTTTGCCCTCCTCCAGGTGGGAACGCAACGCTTTGAATGCGGCATGAGCGATCTCTTGACAGGACATGCGAATGGTCGTCAAAGGCGGGATCATATAGGGCGCAATATGAATGTCATCGAATCCGATCACCGAGATGTCTTCTGGAATCCGAAGTTTGGCCTCGTTTGCGGCATGCATCACGCCTATGGCGGTCATATCGTTGGAACACATGACGGCAGTAGGGACCGGATCAGTGCCCTGCAGGATAGATCGCATAGCTGCCATTCCACCTTCGAGGGTGTGGTCCCCGTGATAGAGATGCGACCTGGGAATTTTGATCTTGAATTCTTTGATCGCACTCAGAAATGCTTCTTTGCGACATTCGGCCGAGTGGAGTCCTTTGGGTCCGGCGATAAAGGCAAGGCGCTGATGTCCGAGAGACATTAGATGGTGGACGCCTTCTCGAATACCCGATGCGTAGTCCACCGTGATAGCGCTTGTTGTCTGTCCATTAGGGGCCACGTCGATGAATACGAGAGGGATGTTTTGAGAAGCCAGCCGCTCTAGTAGAGGTTCTTCGATCCCAAAGGTCATGACGGCTACGCCTTCTACCTTCCTTTGAAGAATTCTGTCGATGCAAACTTCCATACGGCGGCAGTCATGGGCCGTTGAGCCGATGAGGATCTCGTAGTTGGAATCAATTGCCTCTTCCTCAAAGCGCTGGATCAGTTCGGGAAAAAACGGATTCGTAATGTCGGAAATGATGACCCCGATCAGACGGCTTCTTCCTGACACGAGGGCGCGAGCCTGCTCATCTGGCACATAGCCGAGTAGCTTGACCGCTGACCAGACGCGTTCCGCGTAAATCGGATTCACACTTGGAACTCTGTTAATCGTACGGGAGACCGTTGCGATCGATACGTTGGCATG
Organism: Rhodanobacteraceae bacterium; assembly: GCA_043783075.1. Lineage (GTDB taxonomy): Bacteria > Acidobacteriota > Terriglobia > Terriglobales > Acidobacteriaceae > Edaphobacter. The sequence goes on along the minus strand of JAYVZU010000060.1, from coordinate 187 downwards.
TTTTGCAACAGCTCGCATATCGACCCGTTGGGTCCGCCGGGAAGTACTCCTTGCTGTTCGGGCCATGTAAAGCAGTCTAGGGCGTGTTCACGCTATTGGCTAGTTTCTGCTAATTTGCACCTGCCGATGGAACCGACAGAAGCGCAGTCTTAGCGGCTGTTCAGAAGACTCAAGAGCTTCCGCAGAA
>JAYVZU010000059.1:0-7705 GCA_043783075.1 Rhodanobacteraceae bacterium | reverse complement strand
GCAATCGACGCGGCTCGTCTGCGCGGCCAGCCGATTGGCTTTGGACGCAATTCCAAGTTGCGGCTGCGGACGGAAGCGTTTTCCATGTGGGCTGTGGGGACGACGTTTGGGAGTGGTGGGTTGGGGTTCCAACTGGCGACACCGCTGCGGACGAAGATGAATCTGCGGTTTGGGGCGAGCGCATTCAATTACAGTCCGACGATTGTGGAGAGCGGGATTCCGATCGATGGGGCGATCCGGCTGCGGTCTGCGAATGCAAGCGTGGATATCTATCCGTACCGCGGGTCGTTCCACATCTCGCCGGGAGTGACTCTTTATAACGGCAGCGGCATGACGGCGGCGACGTTTATCGCGGGTGGGAATCACTTCAGCATCAACGACGTGGACTACCAGAGCGATGTTACGGACCCCGTGCATGGATGGTTTGATGTGCGGATGGGGAACAAGTTTGCGCCCAGCTTTACGATGGGCTGGGGCAATATGCTGAAGCGCAGCACGAACTGGACGATGCAGACGGATTTCGGTGTGCAGTATGTCGGGACGCCGAAGTTTACGCTGCTGATGAACGGAAGTGTGTGTACACCGGTGGATGGCTGCACACGGATTCAGGATGATCCTGAATCCATGGCGAACCTGGCGCAGCAGCAGCGGGATGTGAATGAGGCGATTCAGCCGCTGCGGTTTTATCCGATTCTGACGACGTCGATTGGATACCGGTTTGGGCATAAGACATCGACGCAGTTCTGGCGGTAGCAGACTGGTAAGGCTAGTGCAAAATACTAAGGGGTGAGTTAGAAACTCCACCTCAATCGATGAAGTCGATTGAGATGGGGCACCCGATGGGTTTGGGTTGAGTTCCCTTGCGGCGGTAAGATAGAGCGGCGAGGTTGTTTATGAGTGAGCCAGAGAAAGTTACGATTAGCGCCCGGATCGGCAAGGACATTATTGCTGCGATGCGGGCGAAGGATGAGCACGTTCTAACGACGCTGCGGATGGTGAAGTCCGCGCTGAGGAACAAGGAGATCGACAAGCGCGAGCCGCTGACGGATGCCGAAGAGGCTCAGATTCTGACGACGCTGATCAAGCAGCGGCGGGAGTCGGTGGAGTCGTTTACCAAGGGTGGACGGCCGGAGCTGGCGGCGAAAGAGAAGCTCGAGATCGGGATGATCGAGGGCTACTTGCCGCAGGCCGCGAGCGAGGATGAGGTGCGCGTTATTGTGGTGGGCGCGATCCATACGCTGACGCTGGACAATGCGGGAGTAAAGCCCGGGCCGAAGGATCTGGGCGTGGCGATGCGGGTGGTGCAGCAGCGGGTTATGGCCAGTGGCCTGCGGGCGGATGGGAAGATGATCAGCGAACTGCTTCGGGCGGAGCTTGGGAAGTAAAACGGGGTATGGCTAGACGTACAAAAGGGACCGCCTAGGCGGTCCCTTTTGGGTTGGTTGAGGTTCAAGGTTAGAAGACGAACTTGAACTTCAGGCGGATCTGACGACCAGCCTGGAAGGCAAGCGGGTTGCCATACAGGTTGTTGAGGGTGAGAGGTCCCTTGTAACCGGGGTTCGAAGTCGGGAGACCGTTACCGTTGTTGACGATGGTCTTCCAGTCGTATCCGTTCTCAAGGATGCCGTAGTTGGGATTGCCTGCGGTCGAACCAGCCGGAAGAATGTAGTTCGCGGTGGAGACCGAGGAGTTGATTCGCGAGTTGTACTCCGTGGCAGTTTTGGCATTGAGCGCGTTGGTGATGTTCGCCTCAAACCCGACCTTCCATGCCTCATGTGCCTTGTTGACGGAGAAGTTGTCAGTGAAGGACATGTCGGACTGGATGAACCACGGGGTGCGCTTGACGTATGGGTTGCCAATTTGCCAGACACCGGCTGCGTTTGTGGTGATATCGACCCACTTTCCGCGACCGACGAGGTAGGTTGGATAGCTTCCAGCCGAACCGTTTACGTCAGCGTATGCGCTAAGAGGTGAACCAGAGGACGCAGTCTCGGACAAGCTGATGCTGGCGAGGTTGCGCTTGAACATGTTGTATTGGTAGTAGGCGATGCCCTTGAAAGAATTCGGGCGATCAGTGGCCAACAGACCGTTCGAGACGGAGCCATCTGCAGCGAACTGCAGGTGGGGCTCGTCGAATGCGCGGTTGTTGTTTGGTGCGGCACGGGCCCCACCGGCATCCGCGATATCAGTGCTGGTCAAACCGCTGTAGTTACCACGGAGCTTGCTGTAGGTGTAGGAGACCTGTGCATAGAGCCCCTTTGTCGTTGTGCGGGTCAAGCGGAATTCGGCAGCGTCGTAGTTACGAGCCGGCTTGGGCTGGACCTTGCAGGTGGGGCAGGCTGTGGTTGCACCGCCGAGGTCGATGCCTTCGCCGGGGTTTGCGATGATGAATGCTTCTCCGTTGGGTCCGATATAGCCTACGTCTTCGATCGCGTGATCGAGGCGGACGCGGGTATAGCGGGACTCAAATGAGATATTGCGGGTGACCTGCGACTGGATACCAGCAACAGCCTGGTGCTCGCGGTAGGGTTTGATGGAAGGATCAACTGCCGCGCCCTGCGAAGGATCGTTGGACGGGATACGGAAGTCGACGTTTTCGATGAAGCGAAGGTTGGCAGGTTGCGCTCCACCAGCAAAATTACCCTTGACGGTGGCGCCGCCTGCGGGGCAGTAGTGGCCGGTGGCGTCCTTTTGCGGGTGGATGTTGCTGTAGTCACCGGTATCAAGTGCGTAGACGCAATCGTGCCAGTAGTTACCGCCGAAGGAGCCGATGGCGAGGTTGAGGTGCATCAGGTCGTAGAAGACGCCGTAGCTTCCGAAGGCCTTCAGCTTGCCGTTCTGGAAGACGTCATACGCGATGCCGAGGCGGGGCGCAATCTTGTCTCCAAAGCCGAAGCTGATACCGGAAGGGAAGCTGTTGTAGGAGGGCAGGTACTCTTTCTCGATACGGAGACCGAGGTTGAGGGTGAGGCCCTTACCGGGCTGCCATGCATCCTGAACATACAAGCTGTGGTTGTTGCTGCTGGCAGTTCCGGTGATCTCAACGCCGTCGCGGAGGACGACGTAGCCGTAGTTGCCCTGGCAGTTAGTGGTTTTTGTGGTGTATGCAATGTTGGCATTATTTGCAGCGATGATGGCCGCGCAGTTTGCCGCACCGGTAGTTGTTTGGGAGCCATAGCTCTGGCCGTAGGAGAGGCGAACCAAGTCATTGGTGAATGTCTGGTTTACGGTCTCGTACAGGTGGTTCAACTGGTAGCCGACCTTGAAGTTGTGAGCTCCGATGAAGCCCTTCTTGAAGTAGGCGAAGTCCTGGTTGAATGTGGTGCGGGTGTTGACGTTGTAGCCGTAACCGAGGTTGGCGGCGATGTTGTTGTAGCCCGCAGCCTGACCGGCAATCGTCGGGTAGGTGTCCTCCAGGCGAGTTCCGTCCAGACCACCGATGGGTTTTGTGGCTGGTACCGTTGTCGATGTCGGCGTGTTGACGAGCAGCAGGTAGCGGTCGCCGTTCGGAAGGCCACGATCACCGTAGTTCTGGTAAGCCTTACCTAAACGCGAGGTTGCTACGAGATTCGAGGTAAGTGTTACGTCGGCACCAACACTGTACAGCACGTTTGGCGCAACGTTGCCGATGGCACCGTTGAAGCTGTCAACTGGGCTGCCTACGCTGGCGTTGATCAGACCATTGATCGAATCGGCGATCGGGAAGGCGGTACCGGTATTGCGGTCATACGCATCCTGAATCGAACCGTAGACGCGGATTTTATTAGTGACCTTCAGGTCAAGACGTCCGTATGCAAAGTAGGTCTGCTGGCTGAAGTTGAAGATGCGATTGCCGAGGCAGTTACCGTTCTTGACGCAGGTAGGGTTGCTGAAGTTTACGTTACGACGACGGGTGTTGTACTGAGGAGCCAACGCGCCGTCGAACCAGAGACGGTCCTTGAGGATGAAACCGCCAACTTCTACTCCAGGCTGCACCGTGCGGAAGTGGTCCTTCTTGGGGGTGTAGAACTGGATGAGCTGGTCGGTGCGGTTTGGGGCGCTGAAGGAGCTGGTGGTGTCGTAGCGGAGGGTGGTTGCGGGCGAGGCGTCCATTGGATCAGCCTCGTAGTACATCCAGGCCTGTCCGTGCCAGGTATTGCTGCCCTTCTTCTGAACTGCGTTGATGACTCCGCCCATGGCTCCGCCGTACTCGGCGTCGATGCCAGAGGTCTTTACCTGAACTTCCTGAATGAATTCAAAGGGCGCTTTCGTGGTCTGCTTACCGGTGACGAGGCTGCCGGTCTCCTGACCTTCGATGAGGTAGCTATTTTCTGCAGTGGCGGCTCCATCTACCTGGAATCCACCCTGGAGGGGTTCGTTACGAGCACCCGGCGCGAATCCGATGACGGACTCGAAGGAGAGGCCGTGGGGGGCGTATTGGATCTCTTCGCTGGAGATGTTGGTCTGGGTGCGGGACTGTGTCACGTCGATCTGTGGTGTTTCCGTGGTGACATCCACAACAGTCGACTCTGCACCGACAGCGAGCGAGAGATTCATGGACGGGGTACGTCCGACTTCAATTATCAGGTTTTCGCGCTTGAGAACGCTGAAACCGGGGGCGGTTACGGTGAGGGTATAGGTGCCGGGGTCGATGTTGATGAAGCGATAATAGCCGGAGTTGTCGGTCAGAATGACCTTCGATCCGATCAGTTTTTCGCCGGTCAATACGACGGATGCCTTAGCGATGACGGCTCCGGTTGCATCTTTGACGACGCCTTCAACGGCTCCCGTCGTCTCCTGAGAAAAGGCTGGGACGGCAAATGCAACCGCTGCGAACAGAATAAGAGCAAATATGATGGATTTTTGAATCTTTTGGAGTAGTTTTTTCATTGTTTTTCTTAAGGCCTCTCAAATTTAGTGTCCGTCTCCCGGTGGAATCGGCGACCAAGTGAAGCGTGCTGCGGTCGCACCCCCAACGGAGAGCCGGCTGTCGGAAAGGATCGGTCTGAAGCCTGCCGATGGTCATTTTGGGATCGACCTGTAAACGACAGACAGTAAACCATTTAATGCGCGGCAAACCTAAGGAATACCTCCGCACCCGGCCCACGTCAACAAAAAATGATGAATCTGTTGAAACATTTCTAGAGCTTTTTCGTCTCAGGCGTCGTGTTGAATAGATTGGGCTGTATCCGTGGGGGCGCACGCAATCCACATTGACTCCAACTTTAAGGTTGATTTCGGTCAGGTTCTATCGGCTTGGCCAGCTTAGTTCGACGCCGCCGGTGATGGATCTGCCTTGTAAGGGGACGTTGGGGATTTCCTGATAGGCGGTGTTGGCGAGGTTTTCTCCGCGGACGTAGGGGCGGATGAGGCCGTGGGAGCGGGTGAGCGCGACGGTCCAGAGCGGGTAGGCGGTGCGGTTGGCCTGCTGGACTATGGAGAGCGATGTCAGGGCTGCGAGCTGGTGCGACGTGACTCGGTAGCTGGCTGCGGCTTTGTTGGACGCGAAGTTGAAGACGTAGGCCGAGATGAGCCCAGCAGGTGGCGGGGCTGCGTGGATAAAGGTGTATCCGAGCCAGAGCTGCTGGTTGTAGTGGGGCCGGTAGTTGAGGATGGTTTCGACGCCGGAGTAGGCGATCTGGCCGACGTTGGTGGCTTGATATTTGGCGGCGACGGAGTATTTGGAGTAGTCAATGGCGTTGGACTGGCGCAGGGTGAAGGTGGTCGCCTCCAGGTGGAAGTTGGAGCGGGAGGGTGGGGTCCAGCTAAAGCCGCCTTCAAAGCTTTCGGAGGTCTCGGGCTTTAGGGTTGGGTTGCCGATGGTGGTTGGGTCGGAGTAATACAGGTCGACGTAGGTGGGGAGGCGGAAGCCGTGGCCGTAGGCGGCGTGGGCGCGCAGGCCGTGGCCAAAGTCGAAGCCAGCCGAGGCCGAGGGCGAGAAGACGGGCGTGGGACCGGAGAATAGCTCCTGCCGGGCACCGACTGAGACAGTCAGCCGACGGAGCGATCGGAGGGAGAGGTTGGCGTATCCGGCTCCCTGATTGCGGGCATGTTTGCCGAGCGAGTTGCTCTGGATGGAGTCGCCGTCGGCTTCGAGGCCGTAGGCGAGGTCGAGATTTTTGGTGGGGGAGGAGATGCGGCGAAGGTCGCCCTGCCAGAGGGTGTCGATGTGGTTGTTCTCGTAGACGGCGGGGCGCTCGACGAAGAGGATGAACTGGTCGGTGTGCCGGCGGTAAGCGAAGTCGGCGGTGACACCGGCGGGGAGCGGCTGACGGATGGAGGTAAACCAGCTTTTGGTGCGCTCGGCGGAATCGTACGGGCCGTAGAAGAGGTTGGCACCGTAGGGGCGGTCGGAGGCGGCGATCAGGATTTCGGTGGGTGCGAGCTTGGGGGTGAGGGTCAGGAAGGTGTCCAATGCGACGGCGTTGGAGTGGAAGCCGCGGTCGTCCTGACCTTTATAGAAGAAGCCGTCGGAGGTATCTCGGGCGGCGGTGAGGCGGGTGGCGACGTACTTTGCGACTGCGGAGAGCTGGAGGTGCTGCTCGGTGGCTCCGAAGCTGCCGCCGCCGAGGCGCAGGGTGGCGGAGGCATGGGTAGGTGCGGAGGTGACGAAATCGATTGCCCCGCCGATGGCGTCGGAACCGAAGAAGGTGGAGCCGGAGCCGTGGAGGACGTCGATTCGGGTGATGGCTTCGAGCGGGATGGCGATATCGAAGTTGAGGTGGCCGGTCTCGGGGTCGTTGACGCGGAGACCGTTGACCAGTACCAGAGTTTGTTCAAAAGTAGAGCCGCGGAGGGAGATGTCGGCCTGAACGCCGGAACTGCCGCGTTCCTGAAGGTTGAGACTGGGGTCGAGACGAAGCCAGTCGACGGGCGAGTTGAAGAGGGGTTCGGAGGCCGGGTCGGTGAGGTCGAGGGTGACACTGGAGCGGTCGAGCAGATCGCGGGCGGAGATGGGGAGCGGCTCTGGCGCGGTGACGGTAACGGATTGGCTGGGGGCGGGGCTGGTTTGTTGGGCGGCGGCGGGCAGGATAAAAGCTGCGAGGACAAGAAAAGATCGCGACAGGTGCAAGGTAAGGTTTCCCGGAGCATCGTGGATGCTCGAATGGATTTCTCCGCCGTAAGGTTTCGACCGGCGTGAGAATCTCATTTAGGATACCGTGCCATCAAAACAAACGGGTTATTCGCGGATAATTTTGACGAAGATTCCGTCGGGCAGGGTGGCTTCGCCGAGCAGGTGGATGGTGCCGTCGGCTTATTGGCCACCATCAGGCGATTGTCCGGGAGTGTTTGCGATGTGAAGCGTGATCTGGTCCTGATCGAAGTCGGAAACCTGACCAAAGTACTTGCGGAGCGCGGCGTACTCATCGAGTTTGAAGTCGATCTTTCTGAGCGCAGTGGCGCGCTGAGTAACGATCAAACGCCGATCACTACCGGGTGTCTGTGTGGCGGTGCCGTAGGCTGTGCTGGTGCCGACGGCGATTGACCGGGTCTCGGGCAGGGACTCGATCGAGAGCTCCGCTGGAAGTCGCAGGACGACCTGGTCGCGAGTCAGGATGGCCTCGGGAAATGCAATTGGCTGGGTTCGGACTTCGGCTGCGAGTTGGCGCTTGCTGGTGCTGGCGAAGAAATGTGCGGGGACAATCATTTTCTTCTGCGTCGAAGCGCCTAACGTGCCGACGACGGTGAACTCGGCGACCAACGGGACCTCTCCATCCGAAAGCCC
>JAYVZU010000058.1:0-2570 GCA_043783075.1 Rhodanobacteraceae bacterium | reverse complement strand
GAGGTATGGCTCTGCGTCTGGAGTAGCAGCTTCGTAATACGTCGCTAAGGCTGCGAGTGTCCATTGCCAGCCATCGCCTTGGCTGGGGACGAACTCCTGCAGCATTGCGCAGGAGGTTGGCTCGGTGCCTGGTCGCGACAGCGTAATCTCACCGAGGAACCTTGGAATGTGCGGAAAGTGTGCGACGTCGGTGAGGAAGCGACCGATCTCGACGTCGGGATTCTTGCCGAGCTGCAGGCGGCGGAAGAGCTTCAGAATTAGCTTGTCGCCGTATAGGATGTTGGTGTTCGATTGCTCGGTTTTGCTTACTCTCGCCGGGAGCGGGTGAGTTCCGCGTGCAACCGCAAAACCTGCGGAGTGACATCCCTTTAGGGCACCGTTATCGCTGACGGGATGGGCGATATCTTGAGCAATGATGTGAAGCAATTCCTGCCGAAAGTTCTCGTCATCGACGGCATCTTGTAAGGGAAGACCTTGGTTGCCGTCTTGATGCGTCGAGTATAAGAGCGGAATCTGATACGTGTCAGGTTCACCGTCTTCGTAGTGGACGAGAGCGAACAGAATTATTGACGAGGTAGAGATCGCCACGGAGTCGATTATTTCGACGGAGGTAATGGCGCGGGACTTTGCGCCAAACCAGCGCTCGTTTGCGAGCCATCTTGGCAGCTCCTGCTGTACTAGTTCCGTGTCCAATTGCCCCTCGCATTTGTCCCAGTTCGATTTGGTCACTTTGCCTCGGCAAATCCGAAAGTATAGATGCTTCCTTGTCGTTGGATGCGATCAACAGAGGAACAGGTTATGGTTTAGCACTCGGTTCATCTGCGAATTGCGCAATTACATATTTGTAGTTACACTGTTGTGATGAGCGTCAAGCTCGAATGGGACGAAGCGAAGAATATATCGAACCAGCGCAAACACGGGGTCAGTTTCGAGGAAGCGGCACAGGTATTCCGAGATCCACTTTACGTCTCCGTGAAGGAGCGCGTCGAGGATGGGGAGCAGAGATGGCAGACGTTCGGTCTTGTAGGCGGTGTACTTCTCCTGATGGCTGGTACACCGTAACGGAAGAGTTCGAAGATTCCGGGTATTCCGAAGTCATCCGCATCATCTCTGCCCGAGTAGCAAAGCGGAAGGAATGGCGACGTTATGAAGACGAAAACGATACGGTATGATCTCGACTCGCTGCCGCCCCTGACCGAGGCGCAGCATAACAACTTGAAGACCCTCGCCGCACGTCCGGCTGGCAAGATCGATACCAGCGACGCGGCTGAGATGACGGATTGCCAGTGGCTCAAGGCCGAGCGGGGAAACTTCTATCGTCCGGTGAAGCGACAGATCACAGCACGCGTCGATGCCGATGTGCTCGAATGGCTGCGGGCGCAGGGTAAGGGCTATCAGTCGCGCATCAACGCGATCCTACGGCGCGAAATGCTGGCATCGGTGAAGTCTGCCGGCGCGAAATAAGCCACTGGCAGTGAACATTTAGATACGCCTTACGTTAGCGTCACACGGAAAACATGAGCGGGCATCACACTTGGCCGTAGCGCGACGAAGTTGCTGCGGTCGCGCCAGGTGTAGTGAACGCCGGTTAGCAGGTCTTCCACGTCGAAGTTCTGACCGTAGGGGATGCCGAGGCGCTTCAGGTCGAGGTCGATCCAGCCTGCCTGCTCGTTGAACGGATCGAGGTTGACTGCGACGAGGATCGTATTCTCCGCGCCCGTGCCCTCGGTGACCGACTTCGAGTAGCAGATGATGCTGGGGTTATCGACCGGGTGGAAGTGGAGCGAACCATTCGATTGCAGCGCGGGATTCTCGTGGCGAATCTTGTTGAGCAGCGTGATCAGCGGGACGAGCGAATCGGGCTGATTACGGCTGCGCTGTTTTACCTCATACTTCTCGCTGTCCATGTACTCTTCGGACGCGGTTTTGCCGGGTACGGGGCGGGCTGGAACGTTTTCTCCAAGCTCATACGCCGGGCCGTAGATGCCATAGTTAGCGGTGAGCGTTGCGGCCAGGATAAGCCGTTGCAGGAAGGCTGGACGCCCGCCTTCCTGCAGGCTCTTGTGCAGGATGTCCGGCGTATTGGGCCAGAAATTCGGCTGGAAGTAGTCGCTGACCGGCGACTGCGTAATCTCTTCCAGATAAGCCTGCAACTCGGATTTTTCCGTCCGCCAGGTGAAGTAGGTGTAGGACTGCGTGAAGCCACTCTTGGCCAGCGAATACATGATGTGCGGCCGGGTAAAGGCTTCGGCGAGGAAGATGGTGTCGGGGTATTTGTTGCGGATTTCGCCGATACACCACTCCCAGAAGGGCAGCGCCTTGGTGTGCGGATTGTCGACGCGGAAGACCTTGACGCCGCGCTTGACCCAGAACTCGAAGACCGAATAGAGCTCGTCCCAGAGACCGCGCCAGTCGGGGCTCTCGAAGTTCAACGGATAGATATCCTGATACTTCTTTGGGGGATTCTCTGCGTATTGGATGGTGCCGTCGGGCCGGATGATGAACCAGTTGGGATGGGCCTTTACCCAAGGATGGTCGGGCGAGCATTGGAATGCGATGTCCAGCGCGAG
>JAYVZU010000057.1:0-2576 GCA_043783075.1 Rhodanobacteraceae bacterium | reverse complement strand
CTTAGGAGAGGGACCTAGCAGCGGGTACGCGTTCGGGCTCGATGCTGACCAGATGCTCTAGCTTCACCCGCGAACACGGCTCATCCGCGTGCCTAGATTGGCATCGCTGGGTGCCTCCGGCCAGTATGTCTAAAGTATGCCCAACCAAGGGCAAGAATGGCCCATATTGGCAACGATCGGAGGGAGGCTACCCCTCCGACGCGCCGAAGCGATTCGCATATAAGTGTTTTGAATTGAATAAGTTGTTGGTGGACGCGGTAGGAATCGAACCTACAACCAGTCGATTAAGAGTCGAATGCTCTGCCAGTTGAGCTACGCGTCCGGATGAGGGTAGAGCCATTGATAAGGGCTCTGAATGAAACAAACAAAGACCGGGGAGGCCTCGTGTTGCTCACCCATCACTTAGAGATATTACCACATATGGAACTAGTTCTGGTGCCGTGTGTCGAAAGGGCGACACCGGAAATTAGCCAATAAAGTCGACTTTGGATTCGATTGGGATGATGCCACGCTCGAAGCCCATGGCGAGGATGCGGCGCACGGCTTCCCGGCCGTCGTCGCCCATGTCGATGGTGCGCTCGTTCACATACATGCCAACGTAGCGGTTGGCGAGGTCGGGGTTTAGATCGCGTGCGAACTGCATTGCGTATTCAAGCGCCTGCTCGCGGTTTTCCAGGCCATGCTGGATGGAGTCGCGGATGGCATTTGCCGTGGTAAGCATGACTTCAGGGCCGAGCGAACGCTTGATGGCATTGCCGCCAAGGGGGAGCGGGAGGCCCGTCTCGCCGCGCCACCACTGGCCTAGGTCGAGGATTTTCTGCATGCCGTCGCTGCCATAGGTGAGCTGGCCCTCGTGGATCAGAAGACCGGCGTCGTACTCGCCCGAAGCGACTGCTGCTGTGATCTTGTCGAACTCGACGACGTGTGTCTGGACCTCGGGGGCGAAGAGCTTCAGGGTGAGGTAGGCGGTCGTCATGGTGCCCGGGACCGCGATGCGGAGCTTCGAGAGGTCGGAAGGCTTCAGAGTGCCGGAACCGATCTTGCGGGTGGCGACGAGCATCGGGCCGTAGCCCTCGCCCATGCTGGATCCGGCGGACATGAGCGCATATCTGTCCTGTAGGTAGGGGTACGCATGGAAGCTGATGGCGGTGACATCGTAGAAGGCATCTTTGTGGGCGCGCTGGTTTAGCGTCTCGATGTCGGTCAGGTTGTGGACGAACTTGTAGCCGGGAACTTTGATCTTGCTGGTCGCGAGCCCGTAGAACATGAACGCGTCATCGGAGTCCGGGCTATGGGCGATCTGAATTTCGTGGATTGCAGGGGAAGTCATGAGTCTTTGGTCCTTCAGGGGTGCAGGTGGTGCGGGAGAGTGCAAAGCTAAGTAAAGCGCAACACAAGGGGGGCTACGCGCGGTTCCAGCGCTGGAGCGATGCGAAGATCCCAGCAGCTGCGACGACTTTGACAATCTGGCCGGGGATAAAGGGGGCAGCGCCAAGGGTGAACGCTGTGGTGGCCGAGAGGTGAGCGACGAAGCCGAGCCAGATGGTCCCGGTAGTCATGAGCGCGGCACTGGCGAGGGCAGAAGCGGTCAGCCCGGCGACAAAACGCGGCGTGACGCGGGCCAGGGTGCGGGAGACGGCTCCGGCAATAGCTGCAGCGAAGGGGTAGGCGATAAGGTAGCCGCCAGTGGTTCCGAATAGCTGTGCAACGCCGCCCAGACCATGGGGATTGAAGACGGGAAGGCCGGAAGCGCCTTCGAGAAGATACATCGCGAGGGCCATGAATCCGGTGACCGGACCGAGCGCCAGGCCGACGAGGACCACTGCAAAGTCAGAGAAGGTGAGCGGAACAGGCGTGAAGGGAAGCGGCACCGTGATATGTGCGCAAATTGCCACAAAGCCGCTGGCGCAGACTGCGAGAAGGAGTTTGCCGATGAGCGTCTCGTTCAGGGCTCCGAGGGTCGGGACCGTGTGGGTTTGGACGCTGGCGGGGTTCGTGTTCGCGCTAGGCATAGGTGACATCCTTTCGGGCAATGACCTTTTCAGGATACCAAGCTATGGGAGGTTTGTCCGAGAGTTCATCGGAGTATGTGGAAGACGGCGCGGAATCGTTCGGTGCGGGTGTTCAGCTTGGTTCATCTAACGATGCATTGCTTGACCATGCACTCCGGTGGAGATTAACTGAAGCAAGAGATGAGTGCTTACAAACAAATTCGCGACGTAACTGAAGAATTGACCGGTATACGCCTTTGGCTGCATCAGGTTTACGAGCAGCGTCGCCGCTTTGCGACAGTTGCCGCAGGTGCGCTGGCTCTGGGTGTTGGGTATCATGTTGTGTTTGGGCAGAATGGCCTGACGGCTTACGAGAAGAAGAAGCAGGATGCGAAGGCTCTGACCCAGCAAGTGGAGATTTTGCAGCAGGAGAACGACGCCCTCAAAGGGCATGTCGACCGGCTGCAGAATGATCCCGGAGCGATTGAACACCAGGCTCGGGAAGAGCTGCATTACACCCGCGCAGGCGAAGTGATCGTAACGCTGCCTGCAGAACCGGCAAAACTCTCTGTCAAACAGTAAAAT
>JAYVZU010000056.1:0-7762 GCA_043783075.1 Rhodanobacteraceae bacterium | reverse complement strand
ACCGACCGCGAGGCCAACGCCGCGCGCCGCGACGCCATGCGAAACCTCCTCTACCGCAAGGATAGCTAAGACAAGCCCATGAGGACTCTAATCGTCCTCCTTCTCCTCTTGACGTCGCTCTTCACCCAGACGAAAGTTCCCGACACCGTAATCTTCACCAACGGCGTGCAACTGACCGGCTAACCCCTGAAAGCCAACGGCGGCGGGATCACCTTCAAAAGCACCATGGCCGGCGAGATCACGGTGCCGTGGGCCAACATCAAGACGCTCAACTCCACCAAGAGCTTCGCCATCCTGACGTCGAAGCTGAAGGTGACGAAGAAGACCGCGCCGCAGGTTCCGCAGGGAGCCATTACGGCGGACGCCAAGACCATCAGCGTCACCGGCCACGAGACCAAAACCATCCCGGTCGCCGACGCCAATCTGCTGGTTGACTCTGGTGTGTTCGACAAGGCCATCAACCACGAGCCTGGTTTCTCGCAAGGCTGGGGTGGTGCAGCGACCGCCGTCTTCTCGCTCGTCAACTCCACCCAGAACGCGACGACGTTCAACGGCGGTATCAACCTCACCCGCTCGACGCCGACGGTGGACTGGCTTGCTCCGCGCGACCGCAGCATTATCGGTTACAACCAGTCGTATGGAACGACTTCGCAGACGGGCAGCCCGACTGTGAAAAGCGACATCTGGCAAGTCGGCCTGGAGTATGACCGGTATTTTCGCCTCGGCTGTTTGCCGCTGGGACTGTGGTCTTCAATCACAGCTTCGCCCAGACGCTGCAGTTGCAGCAGGCTTATGGGTTGGGTATCGGTATGACGATCATCAAGAACTCGCGCCGAGAGCTGGAGGTGAAGGGCAATGTCGAATATACAAAGGAATCGTTCTTCAACAAGACGCAGAATGTGAATCTTGTGGGGTCGATGTTCTCGGAGGCTCTGGTCGAACGCCTGACCAAGAAGGAGCTTGTATTCAATGAGTTCGCCAGTCTGACGCCATCGTATAACCGGCCCAGTGACTACTCGCTGCATATGAATACCAGCCTGATCTTCCCGGTTTACAAGGGTCTGAGATTCAATGCTGGGTTTGTGGACGATTACCTGAACAACGCTCCGGCGGGGTCGAACAAGAACTCCACGCAGTTCAATAGCGGGATCGTTTATACGATCAAACCGCGCTAGGCGGATAGACTCTAACGATGGGTTTATTTAAGAAGAAGCTGAAGCAGGAACATAAAGTAATGCTCCAGGCTGAGCGTGCGGGTGGCGCGTTGTTGCCGGAGTATCATCGCGCGACTCCCGAGTGCCCGCACCCCGAGCGCTGGCATATGTACGACTCCATGACGGCTGAGGTGGAGGTGTTGGAGTTTCTCCGCACGATGGTGACTACGCTGAAGCCGGAACTGATTGTGGAGACTGGTTCGTTTCTCGGCGTCAGCACGCTTTGGATGGCCGAGGGCATGCGCTCGAACGGCTTCGGCAAGATTATCTCGTGCGAGTTCGATCCTGTGGTGTTTGAGAAGGCCAAGGAGAAGATCGCGGCTTCGGGGCTGGCGGAGTTCATTGAGCTGCGCAACGAATCGTCGCTGGAGATGAAGGTCGAGGGGACGATCGACATCCTGTTTTCGGATTCCGATATGCCGATTCGCGCGGCAGAAGTGAAGCGCTACCTGCCGCAGATCCGCTCGACCGGTTTGATCCTGATGCATGACGCGAGCTCGCACCTGAAGGTCGTGCGCGATGCCGCGTTTGCGCTTGAGGCGGAGGGTTTGGTGTCGTGCATCTTCCTCCCGACGCCGCGTGGTTTGGTTTTGGCGCAGAAGAGGGAAGGGAGAGCCTAGCTTCCGCATTTCGCTAATCCGGATTTGAAGGAGTATGCTCATCGTCGGTCGATAGGTTCGACCTAAACTGGGAATCCTACAGCCACTCCACCGTAAAATGCCGTCTCGAAAGAGGGAATAATTGACCCGAATCACAAAGACCGCTTTCCTTGTCGTTATCGCCGCAAGCCTCCTGTACGTCAACGCAGCCGTTGCCCAGGGCAGTCTCAACGGACTCTACTTCATGACCCGTCTCTCCGGTTCGAGCCTTGAGACAGCGACCTACCTCTTCCACAATGGCACTCTTGTGAAGAACCCTGTCAGTTCCTCTAACACCCCAAATCTAGATGCCGAGCGCGCAATCCATCCCAACGATGTCGGCACCTACAAGCTCCAGGGCGGCCAACTCACCCTTACCCTCTTACACAGCAACCGACAGGCCCGGTTCGAGCAGATGAACGGCGGCTTTGGCTGGGACGCCGGCATCTTCAGCCCAGTCGAAGTCTTCAAACCCGGTGCTACCCTCGACGGGACCTTCACTGGCGGCAACAGTGTCGGCGGCGGCGCTCTCATGTCGAGCTCAAACATCACCTTCCACCGCGATGGCACCTACCAGAGTGGAACGATTACTTCCTTCGACTCAAAGGGCAGGACTAGTGAGGTTAGCGGAGGATCCCAAAGCAGTGAGCACGGCAGGTACCGCATCGATGGGACCGCGCTCCGCATGACTCCGGACGGTGGCAAGGAATCCGTTTTTAGCACTTTCCCCTGGGACGACGGAACGCCCGGTGCCGCTCCTCGCGCCGTCTACTTCGGGGGAACCATGATGACCCGCGCAAAATAGATCTGGCCAAAAGGCGTCGATTCCCGGTCTACATACGTCGTGAACCAGGGATTCGCCTCCTAGCGGGAATTTCCGGATACCGAAAGCCTCGCCCTACAGGGGCGAGGCTTTCGGTATCCACCAGGCGCGACATCTACGGTCCCAACAGCCTTACAAATTGAATAACTCACGCAGTCTTTTCGTCTGGTTGCGGCTGACTGGAATCTCTGTCTTTTTTGGGTCGTCCATGCGGAGCTGGTAGCTGGATTTGAACCATGGGACAACCTCCCGAATGTGCTGGATGTTGACTACGTAAGAGCGGTGTACGCGCCAGAACATCTCGGGATCCAGTTGGTCAGTCAGCTCTTCCAGGGTTCGGCAGTTTGAGAGGCCTTCTACCATCGCGGTGGTGACGGAGATTACGCCGTCCTCTATGGTCGCGAAGCAGATGTCCTTGTGATTGACGAGGAGCAACCTGTCGTGGGTTTTGACCACTACCTTGCCGATGCCGTTCTTGGGGGGCTGAGCGGTGACCTCGCCGACCAGACGCAGAAGTGCGTCGAGTTTGGCTGCTGTCGCGGAGTCGCTGGCGACTGGCTCGGCTGACGGCATTCGCGAGCGGGCTTTCTCAAGGGTTCTGGCTATTCGTGCGCGGTCGAAAGGCTTCAAGAGATAGTCAACTGCATTGACCTCAAAAGCGCGGACGGCGTATTGGTCGTATGCTGTGGCGAAGACTATTTGTGGCAGCTGTAGTTTCTTTTCGATCAGCTTTTTGAGGACGCCGAAGCCATCGAGTCCGGGCATCTGCACGTCGAGAAACACCACGTCCGGCTTGTGAGCACGGATCAGTTCGACGCCTTCAATCCCGTTGCATCCCACGCCTACAACTTCGACGTCACCTGCATTCTCCAGCAGGTACTGCAGTTCCTGGCGAGCGAGCGGTTCATCGTCAACGATTACGACACGCATGGGCATCCGATCCAGTTAATCACGGATTGGGATTGTCGATACAGATTTGGAGTTGGGAAGCGGAAGAGCTAGTCGCGGAAGGCCTTCAACCTTGCCGGAACCTGATCGTCCTGCAGGTCGTGGCCGCACTGCTTGCAGTAGACGTCGGTGATCTCGACTCCACGGAAGCACTGGCCGCAGACCGGGGCCATCTGGAACTGGCACTGCGGGCAGAAGTTATAGCTGGAGGCGATCTCGGTGGAGCAGTGCGGGCAACGCGACAGGATCGGCTGACGCAGCAAGAAGTAGACGATAGCGCCGATGCCGCCGGGCATCATGACGACGATCAGCATCCACAGTCCCGGGGGCATATTGCGGCGTTTCACGTCGCGGCTAACATAGCCAACCAGCAGGACGTAACTTGCCAAGAGCGTACCCCACGAGTAGCCCATCAGCAGCCGCATCGGCAGCATATCCGGCTTGTGGTGCGGCAGGACGTAGTGCACGAAATACTGCATCGCGGCGAAGACCACGATAGCCAGAACGATGGACCATGACGGAATCATGGCCAGATCTTCGGTTCGCTGGGACCGGTGATTCAGGTCCTGAGTCGATTCATTCTGGTTTTGAAAAAAACTCATCGACGGCCTCCCAAGTCAGCCTTCGACCCTGCCCGACGAAACGCAACGACCGCGAGCGCGATAGCCGAGATGGGCAAGCACCAAAGCATCAGGACAAATATCTGTTGGCTGGAATCGGGAAATCCAACGGGCACCACATCGTACTCATCCAACATGATCCATGCGGCGCAGACAACGGCCAGCAGCAAGCCCGCACTGATGACTAAAGGAAACATCAGGCTGCGCACTTTTGATTTCTGTGCCTGCATGTTGGTGGCGCGTTCTCGAATGATCCGATGGGTCCGGTTCACCATTGCTGCAGACGCCGTTGCACGTAAAAGCGTGGAGCTTACACTCTCGGTGTCCTCCCAGCTCTGGATGCCCAACTTCGATTCGAGTTCCTGATTCATCGACCAACGCTCCCGTTCGCATGGGTCTGGCGAAGTAAGTCTACCTCAGGCTTCAACGCTGCGAGCCCTCGGTAGAGGCGCGATTTTACGGTGGAAAGTGGGGCGCGTGTGACGCTTGCGATCTCTTCGAGCGACATCTCTTCGTGGAAGCGCAGCATGAGTACTTCGCGGTAGTTTGGCTGAAGTTTCAGCAGAACGGCGGCGACTTCGGCGCGATCTTCGCGGGTGGCAAACTGCTCGAACGGCGATGGGCCGTCGATGGCGACTTCGAAGGGACGTTCATCCTCGCCGGCCTCGCTCATCTCATCCAGGCTGGCCATCTGGCGCTTGCGGGAGAGGTCAATCACGAGGTTTCGTGCGATGGTGAAGAGCCAGGTATCGAAGCGGGCGTTGCCGTTGTACTGCGCTCCACGCAGCAGGACGCGCATCCAGGTCTCCTGGAAGAGGTCTTCGGCGACCTCGCGTTTGCCGGTCAAAAACAGCAGATAACGGAGCAGGCGATGCTGATAGGTCTCGATCAACTGGTCGAGCAATTCGGGGTCGTTTCGCTTCAGGCCTTTTGCAATGGCGAGGTTCTCGCGCTGGACTTGTTCAAGCCGTCCTGCCTCAACCATCGCTGCTGTCATCGATCGCGCCATTCCCATATCTCCTGAAGACGTTGGTCCACGGTAAAAGTTGCAGATTTAGCTGGAATATGCCTGCTCGATTCTAGCGGTAAACTGAAAGACTATGGAAGTTCTTTACGGCCTGCACCCAGTGGAAGAGGCCATCCGCGCCGGCGGTCGACGCCTGGATTACGTTTTGGTCTCCCGAGAGCGGTCTCCGCGGCTCGAAAAGTTAGTGGAACTGTGCAAGATTGCCAACGTTCGCGTGTCGTATGAGGGCAAAGATCAGCTCACGCGCATAGCCCGCACGGACGCCCATCAGGGCGCGGTTGCTGCGGTGCGTGAGCGGCAATTCCTTACGGTTGAAGACCTTTTGGCCGCGCGCGGCCGCTTCGAGCGCAAGTTTTTTCTGGCGCTGGATGGCGTGGAAGACCCCCACAATCTGGGTGCCCTACTGCGTTCGGCCGATGGTGCGGGCGTTGATGGGGTGATTCTGCCGGAGCGCCGGTCGGCTCCGATCTCTGGCGTCGTCGCAAAGACGAGTGCGGGGGCCAGCGAGCATGTACCAATTGCGCGTGTGACCAACATTACGCGGTCGTTGGAGCAGTTGAAGAAGGCGAACGTGTGGATTGTTGGGTTGGACGAGCGAGGCACGCCTGACTACTCGGATTTTGACTTCAACCTGGACTGTTGTTTGGTGCTGGGTGCGGAGGGTGCGGGGCTACATGATCTCGTCAAAAAGAGCTGCGACTACCTGCTGCGGATTCCGATGGCGGGGAGCGTTTCGTCGCTGAATGTGTCAGTTGCAGGTGCGGTTGTGATGTACGAGGCGTTGCGGCAGCGGAATCAACCGCAGGCTGCTGCTCCAGTGGCGAAGGCGGCGAAGCCTCGTAAGGGTCTTGGAAGTTAGAGCGGATTCGTTTCCCCCACCTCAATTGATCGAGCTGATTGAGATGGGGCACCCGAGGTTTTGGGGCGGGCCAAGTGAAAGAAAGTCGAATGCCATGTGTAGTCCGTCTAAACCGAAGATGCCTTTGAATTTCGTGAACCGCACCTTCGTTGTCTTGCTTTTTTTGTTTGCCAGCCGAACTTTCGCGCAGACGCCACAGCCTGATCCGCCCGCGGGGCAGGTGATATCCTCCGCGCCAACTGAGATGGCTGTGCCTGCGGATGTTCGCCCGGAGACCGCAGTGACGGATGCGGAGCGGTCATCGGTGGAGATTACTTCGCTGAATCTGGATCTGCATCTGATTCCTGCCGAGTCTCGTGAAGAGGCTCATGCGACGCTGGTGGTTCGGAATACGGGGACGGTTGCGATGGCGAGGGTTCCACTGCAACTCTCCAGCACCCTGCATTGGATATCTGCTTCGGCAGCGAGCAGCGCGGGGTTGGTGGCGATTTTGTTTACGCAGTCGCCGGTTGCCACGGACACTGACCACACGGGCTACGTGGAAGAGGCGGTCTTCACGCCGGCCGAGCCTTTGGCACCGGGTGCAAGCCTTACGTTGTCAGTAGTTTACCGCGGCGAGGTGAAGCAAAATTCTGACCGGCTGGAGTTGATCGGCGCACCCCATGCCCGCGCGCGGGCTTCGGATTGGGACGCCATTGTGCCAACTATGGACGATGTTTCGACAGCGCTGCGAGGATTCGGGAACGTGATCTGGTATCCGGTGGCCGCGCCGACTGCGCGGTTCGGGGATGGCAACCAGGTGTTCGATCTGATCGCGCGAGAGCGCCGCCGTAACGCCGCAGAGGTAATGCGACTGCGGCTTACGGTGGAGTACATCGGCGATCCGCCGGACTCGGTCATCTTCAACGGGGCGTTGCAGCCGCTTACCCGCGCGCCGGATGACGACGATCAATTGATCGACGTGACCAAGGGCGTCGCAACGGCTGAATTTCCCGCGGCTCCGATTGGCTTTCGTGCGCCGAGCATCTTTCTAACGGCGCAGCATGCGGTTACGTCGCCGGATCAGCTTGTCACCGTCGTTACGCCGCAGGAGAAGGCGTTCGCGCCATACGCCGAGGCGGCAGCCAGTTTGCAGCCGGTGTTGAGCGCACTGCTTGGCCCCACGCCGCGTGCTCCTCTGGTGCTGCTGGACCATGCGGGCGAATCGTTTGAGGATGCGGGGTTTGTGGCGGCGTCGTTGAGCGCCTACGCCGATCCGAAGACGATTGCCCCGACGCTGGTGAGAGCGCTGACGCATGTTTGGTTGAATGCGCCGTCTCGGCCGGTTCCGGCATCGAGCTTTTGGGTTGAAGAGGGGCTGGCGCAGTTTATGAGCCTCGTTTGGACCGAGCGCATACAGGGAAGGGAAGCGGCGATTGGCGAGTTGCGCCACGCTTCGTTGCTGATCGCGCTGGCCGAGGCTCCGGGTAAGGAGCAGCCGCTTACTGAGGCCTACTCGGATGCGTTTCTGCGGTTGAAGTCGGCGTTTGTGTTCTGGCAGTTGCGAGCGATTTTGGGTGACGACCTGTTTAGCCAATCGCTTACAGCATTTCGCCACTCACTAGCTCTAAATCCGGCGTTTGACCGCGATCCC
>JAYVZU010000055.1:0-7767 GCA_043783075.1 Rhodanobacteraceae bacterium | reverse complement strand
GTTCTGCTTCCGCTTCGCCCTACGGGCTACGCTAAAGCAGAACGGAACAATACCCTCTCAACCCTAACGTTCCAGGGGTGGGCCAGAATAAACCGCCGAAGTGGGCCAAACCAAGTTGCCAAACGCACGGTATATTGCTCGCGAGATGAAAGACTGGACGCAGGTCTTCCGGTACGGCCATTACCTGATCTTCCCCACCCAGATTGGCGCGGCGCCGAAGAAGCTGTTCTTGATGGATACGGGATCGTCGAGGGGAATGATCACCGCAGCGGCAGCGCGCGAGGTAACAGTCGTCACTGCCGATTACGACCGGCGCGTGACCGGCCTTAACGGACAAGTGCAAAACCTTATGGTCGCTGGCGATGTCACCATTACATTTGCCGGGGTTCGTCAGACGGCGAAAGGACTTACAGCCTTTGACAGCGCACTTCTATCACTGGGCGCCGACGTCGAAATTTCCGGGCTCATCGGATTTCCAACGCTGCGGGAGCTCGTGATCTCGATCGATTACCGCGACAACCTGGTCAAGGTCGTCTACGACCCGAAATAAGGTGTGCACTCCCGTTAAGTATTCTCCGGCGCAACGGACTTGAAGCCGCTCGTCTCATACCGCGTCGTCAGCTTGCCATTGGCGACCGTCACGACCGTAAATCCCTCCGGCGTCCCCATCCGAGTTCCCTTCCACCAGTTACCGCAGACTGCGCCTGACGTAATGTAAGGAACGCCGTGCCACTCTACCCGCTCGTTCACATGGGTGTGTCCCTGCAGCACGCCGAGAACGTTGTGTCCTTCGAACAGCTTGATCGCCGCCGGACCGTTGACGAATCCGTAATTTTTGGCGTTGGGGGCGGGCACGGTGTAGGACGAGAGGGCCGTAACCAACGGGATGTGGGTCGTCACGATGATCGGCGTTCCGTCAGCCTGTGCCTTCAGGTCACGCTCCAGCCAGGCGAGTTGGTCGGCGTCGATCCGCGCCTCGTAGTTCCGGTCTTCCGTAATTCCGATCGAGTCCAGAATGATGAAGTGGTGGCCCTTGTGGTCGAACGAGTAGAACGTCGGGCCGAAGCGGTCAGCAAACATCTTCTTGCCGTAAGCCGGGTCAGTTGACGCGACGCCGCTGGCCGGAAACACTCCGAAGACATCGTGATTCCCCAAGGTATGACGAACCTTCATCCCAAGATCCTGCTCGGTCTTGGCGTATAGATCGTAAAGCGCATTGGCACGGTTCGCTGGAACTCCCAGGGCGTCGAAGACATGGTCCCCACCCTGGATCGCAAACTCGGCGCGCGTCTTTCGGGCGGCCCGCATGGCCATATCGGTTCCGTGGGCAGCGTCCAGCTCCGGCTGGATGTGGCAGTCGGTCAGGAACAGAAACTCAAACGACCGTGCAGGCGCAGCGAAGGCGGGCAGCGCCGAAGCGGCCGTTGCGGCAGCAGCAAGCGAGAGGAGTTGGCGGCGGTCAAGAGTTGGGCGGATCATGGGAGAGATGATACCCCATATCATCATTTCGCAGGATGAACGAATATCGCTTGTCGCCCGTGGCAGATGTCCCACGGTATCCATTTGTCGCTAGAATTGATAGATGATCAGCAAGGTTCTAAGGGGTTTGGTGGCGATTCTGGCCGTGGCCGGCGTTGTCGTGAGCGTGTTAGCTCTGCGTGTCCACAATATGGATCCGGGCCTCGCCCCGCCCTGCGCCGTCAGCGAACACTGGGACTGCGGCGCCGTCAATCACTCGCGCTATGCCGTCTTCCCACCCAAAATGTTCGACGAAGACCCGGCCAGCAAAGCCGTCCACATCCCCGTCTCGGAGCTTGGAATCATTGGCTACTCGCTCATCGCAATCTTTGCTCTGCTCGGACGCTGGTGGATCGTACTGCAACTGGCGGAGATTTCAGTCTTTGCCGCGGGCTTCCTCAGCTATATTGAGGCCTTTGTCTTGCAAAAGTGGTGTATCTACTGCGTCTGGTCGCAATGTTTGGCCATTGCGATTCTGGTCCTGGCCATTGTTGCCGCCATCCACCGCCACCGCACCACGCGGGCCTTGGGAGCGTAGGATTAAAGCATGGGAATTAGCCGGGAACAGGCACTGGACTGCTTCAAGAGTGATGATCTAATCGGGATCGGCATGGAAGCCAACGCGGTACGCCGCAACCTGCACCCTGAGGGCGTAGTGAGCTACGGCATGGAGCGCGCTGTTTCCTGGGCTGCCCGCGAACAAAAGGTCGTCTTCGCGGAGATCGAAGCTGCAGTCGACATGGGTGCCACAGGGATCGTTCTGGATTTCAGATCGACCGATTTCGACGTGGCCGTGTCCATGATTGCGGCGGTGAAAGGTCAATTCCCTTTCCTATCCGTTCGGGCATTTTCTACGGCCGAAATCCAAGCTGCCGGCACCATCGCTCGCCTGCAAGCAGCCGGGCTGGATTCCATCGGCGGCAAACACCCCGAGATTGTTGACTCCAAATGGCTTGCGTCCCAACGTGCAGCACACCAGGCAGGCATGCGGACGACCGCACGAATCGTCTTCGGCGCTGGCGAAACCGTCGCCGAGCGGCTGGAACAGTTCGACGCGATCCGGCAGCTACAGGCCGAAACCGGTGGGTTCGCCGCGCTTGCCCCAGTCAGCTTCCACGCCGTCGCAGGCCGCGAGCTGGACGAAACTACTGCAGTCGAGTATCTGAAAACACTTGCCGTAGCGCGAATTTACGTCGATAACATCGACAACATCGAAGCCGACTGGACGACGCAAGGCCTGAAAGTCCTCCAGATGGCGTTACGCTTCGGCGCAAACGACGTCGGTGCCGTGCAGGTAGAGCGGAGCAAAGGGGCCACCGAAGAGGAACTGCGCCGCGTCATCCGCGACGCCGGCTTCCGACCCGCACAACGCGAGTTTGGCTATCGGGCGATGCTGGTCGGGTAGACTAGGAAAAGGCTTGAGCAGGAGGAACATCATGGCTCGATTACCGGAAGCTGAAAACTGCACGCGAGAGCGCGTCTCCGATTTTTTGCCGAACAATTCAGTGTCTGAGGACGAATACAGGCGCAATTTGGTCGAAGTTCTGGCATTGGGCGTCGACCCTCTGACGATCGACCCTAAAGCTCTGATTCAAGATGAATCGTGGCAACGGCCGGAAAGGCACAGCGACATCTTGCTAGCTAGACGAAGTTCGTGACTCAACAACTCCGTGTGTTTCTGGATTCCAATGTTGTCTTCTCAGCGGCTCGCGACACACCAAGCGATCTTCAAAATCTATGGTCGATTCCAGGGGTCGACATTCTGGTATCTGAGTTTGTCCTAACTGAGGTGAAGGCCCACTTAGTGCACCCGGATCAACGTGCATGCTCGTGGGGATTGCTCTATCGCAGTCACCTGGTTCCGGATCCCGATCCGTTTCCGCTACCGGACTTCACCAATCTTTCTGAGAAGGATGTCCCAATTATCCTTGCAGCGATTGCGTCCAAAGCTGACATACTGGTTACCGGTGACCGTCGCCATTTCGGGCACCTTTTTGGACAAAACATGCTCGGAGTTCAGATTGAATCGACCACGACGTCCAAGAATCGATATCCACAATTTTTCAGGCGGGAGCTGCCTAGATGAGTCTTGAAGCAGTTATTGCTTCCGTTTACGGCCTAGCAGGCTACGCTCCAAAGGGGCTTACCCACTATTGGAAGACGCACTACGCCGATAAGACATTCGAACATCTCTACAAGCTCAGCGCCTTCGACTTCGCGCTGCTGATCCCGTACTTCATCGTCATGTTGATTCTTGCGTTTTACGGCCTGCACCGCTATCAACTGGTCTGGCTGTACTACAAGAACAGGGGCAAGGAAGCCCATTGGAATGAGACACCTGCGCGATTCCCCGAAGGCGAACTTCCCTTCGTGACCATCCAGCTGCCGATCTATAACGAGCAGTTCGTTATCGGCCGCCTGATCGACGCCTGCTGCCGTCTGGACTACCCGCGGGACCGCTTCGAAATTCAGCTACTCGACGACTCCACCGACGAGACCGTGCAGGTCGCCAAGGGTATCGCCGAGCGATACGCCGCCGGATTTAACGGTTTGCCGCCGCAGCCGATTTACTACATCCATCGCGAGAACCGCTACGGATTCAAGGCCGGTGCGCTGGACGCCGGTTTGAACACCGCACGCGGCGAGTTCGTCGCCATCTTCGACGCCGACTTTGTGCCGCCCAAAGACTGGATCATGAAGGTGATCCACCACTTTGCGGAGCCCGAAATCGGCATGGTCCAGACCCGCTGGACCCACCTGAATCGCAACTACAGCTTCCTGACCCAGGTCGAAGCGATCCTGCTGGACGGCCACTTTGTGCTCGAACACGGCGGCCGCAGCCGCGCCGGCGTCTTCTTCAACTTCAATGGCACAGCCGGAATGTGGCGGAAAAAAGTCATCGCCGAAGCCGGTGGCTGGCAGCACGACACGTTGACCGAAGATACCGACCTGAGCTATCGCGCCCAGTTGATCGGCTGGAAGTTCAAGTATCTGCAGGATGTTGAATGCCCCGCCGAACTACCGATCGAGATGACCGCCTTCAAGACCCAACAAGCCCGCTGGGCCAAGGGTCTCATTCAGACCGGCAAGAAGATTCTGCCCCAGATTCTGAAGAGTAACGCACCGTTCCACACCAAGCTCGAGGCCTGGTATCACCTGACCGCGAACATCAGTTATCCGCTCATGATTATCCTGAGCACGCTGCTGATGCCGGCGATGATTATCCGCAGCTACCAGGGCTGGATGCAGATGATGCTGATCGACTTTCCGCTATTCATGGCTAGCACCATGTCGGTCTCGTCGTTCTACCTCGTCAGCCAGAAGGAACTTTACCCCGACCGTTGGTACAGGACGTTGATCTACCTGCCGTGTCTGATGGCACTTGGCGTGGGACTAACGATCACCAATACTGTCGCTGTGATGGAGGCATTTTTCGGCGTCAAGAGCGCCTTTGCTCGGACCCCGAAGTACAGTGTCCGCAAGAAAGGGCAGAAGAGTCAGGCAGCGAAGTATCGCAAACGCCTTGGAATCGTGCCACTGATCGAACTCGGAATCGGATGCTACTTCGCCTTCACGGTCTGGTACGCCGTCACCAGCGAGAACTACTTCACCGTGCCGTTCCTGCTGCTGTTCGTCTTCGGCTACTGGTACACGGGCTTGCTGAGCCTGTTCCAGGGCCGCTTCGACCGCTTCAGCTCCGGGCGCGGCCAGTCACACGAGAAGCCCTACCCGGTCGGCGTTTAGTACGGATGTCCTGACGATGGATCGCGAGTCGAGATACATCTACTGAAATTTTGACGGATATGGAGCAGGAGCCGTACTGCAACGGCGAATTACCTCTAGCCTGTTCTTCGACCCGTCTGCTCGGGTGCCCCACCTCAGCGACAGTCTCACCGTCGCTGAGGGTGGGGAGTACACCTTCGTATCACTGACCGCTACCAGGCCACGCTTCTCGCAGCTTACCCCCCAACTCCGCAACAGCGCGGAGATGGGGCACCCGGACATTTGAGGGAGCAACGAAAAGGCCCGGCTGGGTAGCCGGACCTTTCCTTTCCAGACTGATTGAAAACTAGAAGCGAACTCCAGCCTTGTATGCGAGATACGTGGTGCGATTGCTGTTTGCCGGGTAGAAGTTGGTGCCGTTCGAGTTGTAGTACTTTTGACCGGCGGTCGTGTTGATGTTCGAAGCTGTCAGACCAAAACGCTGTGAATTCTCAATCAACACATAACGAGCTTCAACGAAAAGATGTTCCGACGAGAAGCGCGACGCTTTATACGTCAACCCAAATCCACCGCTGAAGCCCGGCGCATTCGACGTGTAGTGATCGATGTTCGTATTCTGCGTCACTTGGTAGCCGTAGATGTTGACGCCGGTTTGCGGCACTGTAAAGTTCGCCACCTTGTGAAAGAACCCAACGCCGCCGACCACATAGATTCCAACCGGACGCCCATCATATAGCTGGTAGATCGGGTTCAACGAGAACGACCAGATGTGGCTGTTGCCATCCAAATTTGTAATCGTATACTGGGCGCACAGAGCAGGGGAGACGGTCGTGGGGCAGTAGTTGTACAACGCTTTCTGGTTGGTCAGTGTGCGGGCATTGAAGCCAAAAGCGTCATAGTCGAACTGCGCGACGACACCGAAATTCTTATTGAAGTTGCGCGCCACACCGGCCTGCGCGCCGTAGTACGTATTCATGTAGCGATAGGTATTGCCGATCGGCGCAGTCATGCCAGCGCCCAGCACAAAGCCATACTTCGCCGATCCATCGGCATTGTGGTTGTTGTCGTTGTAGCGCGGGCGACCGTAGCGGCGGCGCGGTGGAGGCTGTCCGGCGGCATCGACCGCAAGGCTCAAATGGTCCGCATCTGCGGCATTCACCGGGGAGGATACGCCAGACGCCGAAGAGCTATACGAAACCCCAGCTGCGGAAGCCAAATCGAGCGGCTTTTCTGTAACCAAGGCGAGAAGTTGACCGTTGGCCTGCTGCGCATTCGCGGGAAAAGTGCAGGCACCGACAAAAAGAGCGATCACCGAAATTCGGCACAGACAGGTGAAGTTAAAGTTCCAGTGGCGAGGCGTGCCGGATTCATTCATGAGCATCTATTTGGACCCCCTGATTGCATCTTGCGGCTTATTGCGATTAGACACTACCGCAAGGGACTTTGTTGTGTTGTTGGACGCCGAAAATGTCCCTACCGTCTACAAGTGCGGCTGGGCGGCAAAGTTGGATGCCGAGTTGTGATAAACCCCACCTTCGTCGCATTGTTGCTGCGACAAAGGTGGGGCTGTGGACTATCGGTTTGAACTTAGTGGATATCGAACTGCTCAGGATGCAGGCTCGGATCGGATTTGATGAGGATCGTCTTGCCGACCATCTCTTCCATCTCCTGCAGCCAGCGCGACGTGCTGGATTTAAGCTGCTTCACGACTTCAGGATGTACACGCAACATCACGTCGCCGCGATCCAGATGCTTCTGCATCTTGCGCATCTCGATGTAGATGTCGTTGCAGACCGTGACCGGCGACTTGGTCATGCCGGTACCCTGGCAGACGCCGCACGTGGTCGAAAGCGTGCGCTCGAGTGACTGTTTCACGCGCTTGCGAGTGATCGCAACCAGCCCGAAGTCGTTGAACGGCAACACCTTCGACGGTGCGCGGTCACTCTTCAGCTCCTCTTCCAGCGCGGCCATCACCTTGTTGCGGTTCTTGCGCTCATCCATGTCGATGAAGTCGATGATGATGATGCCGCCGAGGTCGCGCAGACGTATCTGGCGGACGATCTCGGGGATCGCATCGAGGTTCGTCTTGACGATCGTGTCTTCCAGCCGAGCCGTCTTCCCGACGAACTTGCCGGTGTTGATGTCGATCGCGACCAGAGCCTCTGTCTGATTGATGACAATGGAACCGCCCGACTTGAGCCACACCTTCGACCGCAGCGCCTTGTTGATCTCCTCGGTGATGCCGAACTGCTCGAACAGCGGCGTCTCTTTGGTGTAGAGCTTCACGCGACGGATGAGCGACGGCTGGAAGCGCTGCAGGAAGCGAAGAACCTGCTCATACTGCGATTCGGTATCGACCCAGATGGCGGAGAAGTTGTCCGTCACCTGGTCGCGCAGAACGCGCTCGACGAGGTTGAGATCGTGGTAGATCAGGGCCGGGGATTTGCTGGATTCGGAACGGCTCTTGATGTCGGCCCAGAGGTTGAGCAGGAAGCGAAGATCGCTGCGAAGCTCTTCTTCGCTGGC
>JAYVZU010000054.1:0-23265 GCA_043783075.1 Rhodanobacteraceae bacterium | reverse complement strand
CAACCAACACGATTCCGCTCATGCTCGCGTCCACCGTACTCGTCTTCGCCGGGCTTGGCATCGGCTGGATGATCTACGGCAGTAGGCCCATCGAATCCGCCGACGCACCGGACGCTCTCGCAGTCTCCCAGCCACAGATAAGCTCGCTGCTCGGCCATGCGTTCTTCGTCGACGCACTCTACGGCGCGACCATCCTGCGCCTCAACGCGTTCTGGGCTGTAGCATGCGATGTCGCCGACCGCTTCGTCTGGAATGGTTTTGTACAGGCCTTCTCCTACTTCGTGATCGGCCTCGCGTGGCTCGATAACTTCTTCGATAAGTACGTGGTCAATGCAGGCTTCGACGCCGGTTGCGACACGGTCTCCTTCGGCGGTCGCAGCCTTTCTCTCCTCCAGCGTGGCCGTGTGCAAGGCTACCTCCGCACCATCGGCCTCGCGCTCATTGTGATCGTCATCATTATGCTGTGGGGTGCAAAGGCATGATGCTTACTTACCTCACCCTAGTACCCGTCATCGGAGCCGTCGTACTCCTCGCCCTTGGCGACCGCAACAAGCGCCTCACCCGTTTCCTCGCAATCGCCTTCGCGTTTGCGTCGCTGATCCTGGTGTTCGACCTCTGGCATCACTTCGACGCAACAATCGGTACGCTGCAGTTTGAAGAACGCTACGCCTGGGTCCCAGCTCTCAACATCGAGTACCACGTTGGCATCGACGGCCTCGGCCTCCTGATGCTCTTCCTCTCGGCGATCGTCGTGCCCATCGGCATGGCGGCTTCATCGAAGATCGAAGAGCGTGTCCCGCTGTACTTCGCGCTGATGCTGCTTCTGCAGTCTTGCCTCTTCGGAGCCTTCACGGCGTTGAACTTCGTCCACTGGTTCAGCTTCTGGGAACTTAGCCTCATCCCGGCCTTCTTCCTCATCAAGCTATGGGGCGGGCCGAGGCGCACACCAGCCGCGACACAATTCCTCGTATACACCATGGTCGGCGGCGTCGCGATGCTGCTGTCGTTCCTTGCCATCTACCTCGTCACTGGAAAGTTCGACTTCATTGAACTCGCCCAGCTCGCGCGCTCCGGCCATCTAATGCCCGATGTTGTCGCCAAGCTGAGCATGCACCGCTTCATGCCGCACAACATCGCCATGATCCTCTTCTCCGGTGCCTTCCTCGGCCTCGCCGTCAAGGTCCCGCTCTTCCCGTTCCACACCTGGCTACCCAGCGCCTACTCGGAAGCCCCCACCGGTACAACGATCCTGCTTACCGGTGCGATGTCCAAGATGGGAGTCTACGGCTTCCTTCGTATCCTGCTCCCCATCTTCGGCGCGCAAACACAGGCTGTCCTCACGCCTCTGCTCTGGCTCACCGTCGCGACCATCGTCTTCTCGGCCTACTCTGCACTCGCGCAAAAAGACCTGAAGCGCATCATGGCGTACTCGTCCATCAACCACCTCGGCTACTGCATGCTCGGCATCTTCGCCCTCGCCAAATACACCGGCGGAGACGCAGCTCTGCTCTCCCAAAAGTTCGCCACCATGGACGGTGTGCTGCTGCAGATGTTCAACCACGGCCTCACCGCCGCCACCATCTTCTGGTTCATCGCTATGATGGAGCGCCGCTCCGGCGGCAACCGCAGTATCGACGACTTCGGCGGTCTCCGCGCTGTAGCTCCAGTCTTCGCCGGCTTGATGGGCGTGGCGTTGTTCTCGTCGCTCGGCCTGCCCGGCCTCAACGGCTTCGTCGGCGAGTTCCTTATCTTCAAGGGAGCGTTCCCGCTGGTTACATGGGCGTCCTCGATCTCGGTGCTCGGCCTTTTGATCACCGCAATCGTCATCCTCGGCATCATTCAACGCGTCTTCTCCGGCCCCTTGTCCGAACGTTGGACCGGCTTCCCCGACCTCACCCTCGGCGAACGCCTCACTCTTGCCCCGGCCATCGCTTTGATGTTCGTTCTCGGCCTCTATCCGCAGCTAATCGTCGGAGCCGTAAACCAAACCGCAGTTCAACTGGTGCAGCAACTTAAGTTTTGATGGAAAGCTGATTCATGCTCGCGTGGACGATCTACATCTCGTTTTTTGGAGCTCTTCTCCAGCTCCTTTTGCCGAAGGGGAATAACACCCTCGCACGCGCACTCGCGCTGTTGACGGCATTGGCGGGCTGTTGCATCGCCGTTACTTCCTTCACGCAGCATCGCACCGGGGAACTCCTCACGGTCGCCAACTATGCGTGGATCCCCGCGCTCGGCATCAACTTCCATCTCGCCGCTGACGGCATCAGTCTCACGCTTATTCTGCTCACCGGAATCGTCGCGATCGCCGGGATCCTGTTCTCCTGGAATATCGAGAAGCGCACCAACGAGTTCTTCGCCTTCTATCTCCTCCTCATTGGCTGCGTCTACGGCGTCTTCCTCAGCTACGATCTCTTCCTCCTCTTCGTCTTCTACGAGATCGTCATCATCCCCAAGTACTTCCTCATTACCGGCTGGGGTTCGACGCGCAAAGACTACGGCGCAATGAAGCTCGCACTTTACTCCTTCATCGGCTCGGCAATGGTGCTCGTCGGCCTCATCGCAGCCTACGTCGTCGCTGGTAGCAAGAGCATGGCGCTGAACGATCTTGCCGGCTTTGCCTTCACCCCACACTTCCAGATGTGGGAGTTCCCGCTGGTCTTCCTCGGCTTTGCGATCCTCGCTGGCCTTTGGCCGTTCCACACCTGGGCACCCACCGGACACGTCGCCGCACCTACCGCAGTCTCCATGCTGCTGGCCGGAGTCGTCATGAAGCTCGGCGCCTATGGCTGCCTCCGCGTTGCGATGACGCTCTTCCCGCACGGCCTCGATCCCTGGGGTTTCTCGCTGATCGGCCTCAGCTCGTGGCGCGACGTCTTCGCGCTCCTCGCCGTCATCGGCATCGTCTACGGCGCGCTGGTCGCGATGGTGCAGCAGGACTTCAAGTTCGTCATCGGCTACTCCAGCGTCAGTCACATGGGCTTCATCCTGCTTGGCCTCATGACGCTCAACCAGATCGGCCTCTCCGGCGCGATCATCCAGATGTTCTCACACGGCATCCTCGCCGGGCTGCTCTTCGCGACAGTGGGCCGCATGGTCTACGACCGCACCCACACCCGCGAACTCGTCAAGCTCGGCCCCATGAACCTCAACAAGGCCATCCCCTTCGCCGCAGCCACCTTCGTCGTAGCAGGAATGGCAGGTATGGGTCTCCCTGGCTTCAGCGGGTTCGTCGCCGAGTTGATGATCCTCGTCGGCGCATGGCGAGCCTTCCCCATCTTTGCGGTCTTCGTCGGAGTCGGCATCGTCATCGGCGTCGTCTACGTCTGGCGAGCCATGCAAAAAGCGTTCTTCGCAGAGCCCGGCGACGTCATCTCCCACGAGCCGCTGCCGCCCATCACAATCCCCGAACGTCTCGGTGCCATCATCCTCATCTGCACCAGCGTCGCCATCGGTCTGTATCCGCAAATGCTGCTCAAGATCATCACTCCCGCCCTGAACTCTCTGCTGTTTGACGGCGTGCGGAAAGGCGGCTGGTAATGATCCCTTACTCCCACCTTCTGCAACTAGCCATGCCGGAAGTGATCGTCACGATCACCGCGATCTTCGCGTTGACCGCCGACCTCGTCTTCCTGCGCACCGCCGCACTTCGCACGCGCCTCGCTACTTCCGTTAGCCTCGCAACCATAGGATGCATCGCGGCCATCTTCGCGATCGCGCGCGCTAGCGAGAGCGTCAATCTCTTCGACGGGATGTTCCTCGCGAACCCGCTGGTTCACCTCGTCCAGATCGCGCTGCTCGTCCTCACCATCTTCGTCCTGTTGCTCGCGGTCGAATCCGAATTCACTGAGCATATCGGCGAGTTTGTGCTGCTCATCCTGCTCGCTACCGTCGGCATGATGTTTCTGGTCGCGTCCCAGAATCTCCTCACCTCCTTCATATCGCTCGAACTCCTGAGCCTGCCGCTCTACATCCTTACCGGCTTCGACAAGCGAAACGCCCGCTCCTCCGAGGCCGCGCTCAAGTACTTCCTCTTCGGCGGAATGTCCGCAGCGTTCCTGCTCTTTGGCTTCAGCCTCCTCTACGGCTTCGCCAACTCCACCGACTTCGTCCAGATCGCCGCCGCCATCCATGGCCCATCTCTCAACCCGCTGTTGATCCTCGCCATCGTGATGACGGTCATCGGCCTCGGCTTCAAAGTCGCAGCCGTGCCCTTCCACTTCTGGGCACCAGACGTCTACGAGGCTGCTCCCATCCCGGTCGCCGCATTCATCGCGTCCGGCTCCAAGGTTGCAAGCTTCTTCGTCTTCTTCCAAATCTTCTCCATGGCCTTCGCCGGCTCCGCTGGCAGCGCCGCATGGATGCACTTCGTCCACGGCTGGGTCCCGGTCGTCGCCATCGTCGCCGCGCTCTCCATGCTGCTCGGCAACACGGTGGCGATCGTCCAGACCAGTCTGCGTCGCTTGCTCGCTTACTCGGCCATTGCCCACACTGGATACATGCTTCTCGGAGTCGTGGCCCACACGCCCATCGGGCTTGCCGCGCTGCTGTACTACGTCATCACCTACTCGTTCGGAACCATCGGAGCTTTCGGCGTCATCGGCATCGTCGAGAAGCCCACCGGTAGCGACCAACTCGCCACATTCAACGGCCTGAACAAGCGCTCACCTGTCCTCGCGGCCTGCCTCTTCGTCTTCCTGCTCTCGCTTGCCGGAATCCCTCCGCTCGCCGGATTCTTCGGCAAGTTCTACCTCTTCGTCGCAGCGGTCTCCGCCAGCTCTGGTCTTCTCTGGCTCGTAGCCTTCGCCATCGCGATATCCGCAGTTTCGCTGTACTACTACCTAAGAGTTCTCAAGCGTGTCTACGGCGAGTCGCCAGACTCTACGCCTCTGCCAGCCTCACGGTTTAGCGTGGCAGTCGTAGTCACACTGGCGACCTTGGTTGTGCTGTTCGGGTGCGCCCCCAACCTGCTGCTGGAGCCGCTAATCGCGGCAGTCCGCGTCGTCGGAATGTAGCTTCCGGGTCCACAGCGCAAAGTGCTATTCTTGGCCCTCGCAAGTCGAAGTAGACAAGGAGAACATTATGGGATTGTTTGATGAAATCGCAGCAGCAGTTGTCGCCGTCGAAGGCGTGAAGAAGCTCGACCCCGATGCAGGAATCATCACCGAGGGTATCGCAGCCATCGCCGGTTACGAGGGCACCAAAGCCATCGAAAACCACTTTGAAAAGAAGGAAGAAGAAGGCCAGTAAGGCTCCTCCTTCTTCCAACCACGGACGTCATTCTGGCGAAGCCAGAATCTCCGTATTTACCCTTCGGCCATACGGGGTGGCGAGTTTTCTGCAATCCCTGCCCTCGGTCACCCAAACAGCAACATCCGTAGATCCCGCAGATTATTTCCCGTCGGCCCGGTCTGAATAGCGGCCCCGACGGCTCGCAGCAGAGGCGTTGTATCAAACCGCTCCAGCGCCTCTTCGACGTTCAGACCCCGCTGCACCGCGTGTTCGACCGAAGTCTCGTCGCAAACCGCTCCTGCCGCCTGGCTATTTCCGTCAATCCCATCCGATCCCACGCTTACGATCGTCGTAGCCACTCCGCGCCGCGCCACTTCCGCTGCACACCAAAGCGCAAACTGTTGATTCCGGCCACCTTCGCCCGTCTCCGCCGACAGCGTAACCCCAACCTCGCCGACCGAGATGAGGCAAACCCTGCTCGGCCCGCCCGAGATTTCCAGCCCACGGCCGATCAGGTAGCGCCCGGCATCGCGATACTCCCACTCATCGCACCCATTGTCGATCTCCACCCGAAATCCGGCTGCCCGCGCCGCCTTCGCAGCTGCAGCGGCCAAGTGCTCGCTCGACAACACGACATCCCAGTGCGCCCACCCAAAGCACCCATCTCCCTGCTTCGGCGTCTCCACGCAAAGCGGCCCGGCGAAAAATTCCGCTACACTCGCAGGCATATCCAACCCTCTTAGGAATCCTCTACAGTCGGCCAACGAAGTCGAATCTGGCAGCGACGGCCCCGACCCAATCGCATCCGGCATTCCTGCCGGCACATCCGAGATCAGCATCGTGTATTGCATCCGCGCTGCTCCACCCGCCTCAGCCAATCTTCCGCCCTTCACTGCGGAGAAGTGTTTCCTCAACGCGTTCATCTGTGCGATCGGCAATCCGGACCCAATCAGCGCCTGATAAAACGAAGCAGTATCCGCCAGCGATATCCGTCGATCCAGAGGTTTCTCCAACATCGCAGAAGCGCCGCCGCTGATCAAGAACAGCACCACCGTCCGACTCGTCACCTCTCGCAACAAAGCCAGGACTGCTTCCGCCGCTGCGAAGGAAGCAGCATCCGGCAGCGGGTGGCTTCCCGGTAACACGGTCGCACCGTCAATCGTCGCCACCTGATTCGTGACAACCACCGCTCGAATCGGCACCCCTTGCAGTGAATCTTTCGCCGCCTCAAACATTGGCAGAGCCGCCTTGCCCACCGCAACCACCACAACCTGATCGAGTTCGTGCACTGGCACAGACTGTTTGCCGAAGCTCAGAACGTCGCCATCCCGCACAACATGCCGCGCGACCACACTCCCAACATCTACCTGCTGCAGCGTCTCGGAGACAATCGCACGCGCATCTTCGACCAGCTTCTTCATTTTCGTTTCAGCGCCTCTAACTCGTCCAGCGTACGCGGCCAGTCCGATCCCAGCAGACGCGATAAACTGCGGTCTGCCAGGACCTTGCCACCCGTCTGGCAGCGCGCACAGTAGTTCGTCTCATTATCGGCGTATCGGATGCGAAGCACCGGATCACCACATCTTGGACATGGCAGGTTGTACCGTCCATGCACCGCCATGTCTGGCCGAAATGCCGTCACCTTTTCCGGAAACCCGTTCTTCGCCTCCGCCCGCATCCGCTCGATCCAAAGCTGAAGCGTCGAAATCGTCGCCGCATGCAGTCGTTCCCACTCCTCGTCCGTCAGCTTGCGCGTCTGCTGAATCGGCGACATCTGAGCCGCATGCAGAATCTCATCCGAGTAAGCATTGCCAATCCCACTCAGAACTCGTGGGTCGGTCAACGCGCGCTTCAGTGTCCGATTCTCCGCCGTCAACGCTGCCCGAAACGCAGCCAGATCGCTCGACATCACCTCAAGCCCACCCGGATCCACCGACCGCAGCCCCTCTTCACCCTGCAACACAAACAGAGATGCCCGCCGCTTCGACCCTGCCTCTGTCAGCACCAGCGAACCGTTTTCAAAGTCGAACGCCGCCAGCGTTTTTCGCCCGGCCAGCTTTGCTCCGGCAGCCTTCCAGTGCAACCGCCCGGCGATCATCAGGTGCAGGACCAGCCAAAGATCGCCCTCCAGTCCAAACGCAATTCGCTTCCCGATCCGCCGTAGCTCGCCGACTTTTCGCCCATCCGCACTCGCCAGCGGGGGAACCGCCGTCCGCAGCAAAAACGCACTTGCAACCCGAACCTGTTGTAGCCGCTGCCCAAGCACGCGCTCTTCCAGCGCAGAGAGGTACGCCGAGATGTCAGGCAATTCTGGCATAGCAACCACCTTACACAACCTCAACCGCCGAGATCATCCTGAGCGATGCGAAGAATCTCAGTATTTCGTAACTGAATTTTTGTTCACCCACCCAAAATCCGTGCCCCATTCATCGCGCCGTTGCCCTAAGCGATGAGTGGGACCAGCGCCACGGACCCCAACGCCACACCAGTCATTCCCATCCGGCGAGCCGCCTCTAAAATCCCAACAATCTGCCGCGCCGCCTCACCGTACGACAACCCGTCGGCCCGCACATTCGAGATGCAATTCCGCTCCGCATCCGTCCGCCCAACGCGCGGTTCCCACGTAATGTAAACCCCGAGAGAATCCGCCGCACTCAGCCCCGGCCTCTCTCCAATCAGCATTACCACTGCCTCAGCTCCAAGCCTTTCGCCGATCTCATCGCCCACCGCCACTCGTCCCTGGCTCACGACGCAAACCGGCCCAATACTCCACTCCGCAAGCTCCAGCGACGACTTTACCGCTGCCAGAAGCGGGAGGGCGTGCCGCTCGATCGCCAACGCCGACAACCCATCCGCAATCACAAACACCACATCCGGGGGCGCGGAACTCAACTTTAGCTCTAACGCGGAAGTCGACCCAAGCCGTCGCCCAAGGTCCGGCCTGCGCAGGTACGTCTGCCGCTCCCCCGGCCCAGCCTCCACCGCGCTGCGTAACGTGACACCTTGCAGCCCGAGCCGCGCAATCCCAGCCAAAACGCCAGCTACATCCAGCCGCGCATGCACCGCATCGCGAGCCAGTGCGTGATCCAGTTGAAACTCTAACTGCGCCGCCGTCGCAACTGACGTGCCAGCCCGCGCCAGACCAACTCTGGCTGGGGTAAACGTTCCAAGCTTGCGAATCCCGCTCACGCCGTCAGCAGCCACCCAGGCTGCCCAATCTGCTTCAAGCGTCCAAACCCATCGCCCGCCAGCCACGCTTCAAACTCCGGAGTTGGCCGCAACCCCAACAACTTCCGCAGATACAGCGCATCGTGGAATGACGTGCTCTGGTAGTTCAGCATCACGTCATCTGCACCCGGAACGCCCATGATGTAGTTCACCCCGGCCGCCCCCAGCATCGTCAGCAGAGCGTCCATGTCATCCTGATCGGCCTCGGCGTGGTTGGTGTAACAGACATCGCACCCCATTGGGAGTCCCAGCAGCTTGCCGCAGAAGTGGTCCTCCAGCCCAGCCCGCTGAATCTGCTTGCCGTCATACAGGTACTCCGGCCCGATAAATCCCACCACGGTATTCACCAGCATCGGTTTAAAGTGCCGCGCCACGGCATAGGCCCGCGCCTCCATCGTCAGCTGATCGACCCCATGGTACGCGTCCGCCGAGAGTGCACTGCCTTGCCCGGTCTCAAAATAAAAGACATTCTCGCCGCCGGTTTCCGCGCCAATGCCACCCCGTTTGAGCTCCCGAGCCATCGCCTCGGCCTCACCCAGCAACGCCAGGTTCACCCCGAACGACGCGTTCGCCTTCTCACTCCCTGCAATCGACTGAAACAGCAAATCCAGCGGAGCCCCCTGCCGCATCGCCTCCATCTGGGTCGTCACATGGGCCAGGACACAACTCTGCGCCGGAATCTCATACCGCAGCCGTACGTGGTTGATCATCCGCAGCAACGTCGCGCAGGAGTCCGCACTATCCTGTACCGGATTGATCCCGATCACCGCATCTCCCGAGCTTAGGAGCAGCCCATCCAACATACTCGCCGCAATCCCCAGCGGGTCATCCGTCGGATGATTCGGCTGCAACCGCGTCGAGAGCCGCCCCGGCAGCCCAACCGTCGTCCGAAACCGCGTAACAACGCTGATCTTCTTCGCGACCAGAATCAGATCCTGCACCCGCATTATCTTCGAAACCGCGGCCGCCATCTCCGGCATCAGCCCTGGAGCTAACGCGGCCAGCCGCTCGCTGGTAGCCTCATCGGAGAGCAGCCAGTCTCGAAACTCCCCGACCGAAAGCCCGGCAACCGCCTCGAACGCCGCAGAATTCAGCGTGTCGAGGATCAGCCGGGTCACCTCGTCGGTCTCGTACGGCACCAGCGGCTCCTGCACAAACGCATGTAGCGGAACCTCCGCCAGCGTCATCTGCGCGATCGCCCGCTCCTCCGCACCTGCTGCCGCAATCCCAGCCAGTTCATCGCCCGACCGCGCTGGCGAGGCCTTCGCCATCAGCGTCCGCAGATCAGGAAAACTATGCCGAACTCCGCGAACCACATGGCTGTAGGACATCAGGCGGCACTCCTTCCACTCACAGCATCCTCGCTGCGGGGCACGTGCACATTCTATTCCCAGCGCCCATCCCGCGCGGCCACCGATACCAGCTACTCCTCGTCATCCTCTTCCTCTTCGTCATCATCCTCATCATCATCGTCGTACTCGTCTTCATCGTCGAGATCGTCCTCTTCGTCGTCCTCATCCTCCTGGTCGAGGTCGTCTTCCAGATCGTCGTCCTCATCCTCCTCATCGTCTTCGTCGAGGTCCTCGTCGTCTTCCAGATCATCCTCTTCGTCGTCGACATCTGCCGGGCCGGCGAGCGCCAAATCTATGGGCGAGATCGTTTCAAACCCTTCAGTTCCATCCATCCAGATCATCTGGAAGTCATTATTGAGCTGGGTATCGTGGGTGTGGGCCATGTCGTCTCCTGTGTTGCGTTCAAAGCTTTCGATGCTATCCATAGTGCAAGGTTAGCCGGTGGAAATCCATTCAACGGTGATTCACAGCACCGCCGCCGCCAAATCTGTCTTTAGAGAATGGCACAAGAAAGCCATCTCGCGCGTACAAACACGAGGTCATTCTGAGTGCAACGAAGAATCTCAGGATTTCGTTATGAGGATTTGAAGGAAGACCAGGAAAGGGAGAATGGTGCGCCCGAGAAGATTCGAACTTCTGACCTACAGCTTCGGAGGCTGCCGCTCTATCCAGCTGAGCTACGGGCGCGCTTTTTTCATCTTACCATCCCAGCAAATTCAAGTCAGCCAAACCGGTTGACATACGTCCAACACCAGTCCAGCATCACATCTAACAGCCGTTCCAAAACCAGAAAGCGAGTCTCGAATGTTTCTTCGCACCATCTCGACCGCAGCATGTACCGCCATCCTCGCTTCAACGTCTGTATGCCAGATGCCCATGCCCGCAAACGGCCCTCAGCAGCCCATGCCGAGCCCCCCGGCCACTGCGAATGTCATGCTCGCTGGCCAGACCGTCACGATCAACTACCACGCTCCGTCGCTGCGCAAGCGCCACCTCGGCGGCCCGGAGATTGTGCCGTGGAATACCGTCTGGCGTACCGGCGCAAACGACGCTACGACCCTCATTACGCCGATCCCGCTTCACATCGGCTCGCTACTAGTTGCAGCGGGCACCTACACCGTCTATACCTTGCCGACGGCCAGCAAATGGATGTTGATCATCAGTAAAGAAACCGGTCAGTGGGGAACGGAATACCATCCCGAAAAGGATCTCGGACGGGTCGAGCTGAAGGCCCACAAGCTGGCGAGCCCGCAGGAAGTGATGAGCATCTCGTTCGACGACATCAAGAAAGACTCCGCCGAACTCCACATCCAGTGGGAGACGACGGTAGAATCCGTTAAAATCACAACACCTTAGACCAAAAACGTACGCGAAGTTCGCCAGGTAAATGCAGCAAAGTTTGCAGAATAACTCATTACTTTACTCTGCGAACTTTGCATCTTCTACTTCGCGAACTTTGCGTACGCTTTGACTTACAGCCGATTTACTATTCGGACGATCCCGTCTTTCATCGAAAAGACATTGAAGTTCAAAAGCAGTCCTAGCCGACGCCCTGAATGCCGCAAATAGCCTAGCAACTGGGCACGATGCACAACGGCGATTCCCTCAGTAGCCTTAATCTCGAGAATCAGTTCTTTCGCCACCAGAATATCGATCCGATAACCGACATCCAGCAACTTCTGGCCGTCATAGACAACAGGTAGACTTACCTCAGTCTCCACGGCAATGCCACGCTTCCGTAGTTCATAGACCAGGCAAGCGAAGTAGCTGGCTTCGAGTAACCCAGGTCCGAGCGCCGTATGCACCGCAAAGGCAGCGTCCAGGACCCTCTTTGAAAGTTCATTCAACTCAGCTTCCGTCACCACTCCTTGGCAGCTGAATCAACCACAACATCCTGCGCAGGCCCCTTCCAGCGCAGCACTGGCTTCCGAGCTGCTGCAGTCTCATCCATGCGTCCAACGCGTGTCGTATGCGGAGCCGACTTCACCAGATCAGGATTTTCTGCCGCCTCCCGCGCAATTTGCTTCAGCGCATCGATCAGCAGGTCCAACTCCTCGCGGCTCTCGCTCTCCGTCGGCTCAATCATCATTGCGCCGCTGACCACCAGAGGGAAACTGACGGTGTACGCATGGAACCCGTAGTCGATCAACCGCTTACCCATATCGCCCGTCTTCACGCCATTTTTCGCCTGCAACTTGTCCGAGAAGACAACCTCGTGCAGCGACGGGCTCTTGAACGGCAGCTCAAACGTATCCAGCAACTTAGCGCGAATGTAGTTGGCGTTCAGCACGGCGTCTTCCGTCGTCTGCCGCAGACCATCCGGGCCGTTGGCGAGGATGTAAGCCAGCGCCCGAACGAACATACCGAAGTTGCCATAGAACATGCGCACGCGGCCAACGCTCTGCGGCCGATCAAAGCTCAGACCCAGCGATCCGTCGGTATTCGTAACTACGACTGGCTTCGGCAGGAAAGGCTCCAAAATCTTCTTGCAGGCCACCGGACCCGATCCCGGTCCACCGCCTCCATGCGGCGTCGAGAAGGTCTTATGCAGGTTCAGGTGCATCACGTCGACCCCGAAATCACCCGGCCGCGTCTTGCCCACCAGCGCATTCATATTCGCGCCGTCCATGTACAACAACGCGCCCTTGGCGTGCAGAATGTCCGCGATCTTGTGAATGTCGCTCTCGAATACGCCGATGGTTGAAGGATTTGTGAGCATCAGCGCGGCCGTATCTTCATCCACCATCCGCTCCAACTCTTCAAGATCCACCATGCCCAAAGCATTCGACTTCAGATTCGCGACCTGATATCCCACGACCGCCGCCGTAGCAGGGTTAGTCCCGTGCGCCGAGTCGGGCACAATGATCTTCTTGCGCGCATTACCCTTGCTCTCGTGGTACGCCCGCACCATCAGGATGCCTGTGAACTCACCATGTGCGCCGGCCGCCGGCTGCAGCGTAATCGCGTCCATGCCGCAAATCTCGATCAGCGACTCTTCGAGCGTCTTCATAATCTGCAGGCAGCCCTGCGAGAGGGAGGTAGGCTGATAGGGATGGGCCTCAGCGATCCCTTCCAGCCGCGCAACGGCTTCGTTGACGCGCCCGTTGTACTTCATCGTGCACGAGCCCAGCGGATACATGCCGAGATCGATGGCGTAGTTCCAAGTAGAGAGCCGCGTGAAGTGGCGAATGATCTCAATCTCGCTAAGCTCCGGCATCACGCCCAGGTCGGTACGCACCGAAGGCCCCAACAGCTTCTTCGCGTCAATAGCGGGCACGTCGAGTTCTGCCATGCGATAAGCCTTCTTACCTGGCGAGCTCTTCTCAAAGATCAACCCTTCGTTCTGGTTGACATGAGTCGTTACCTTGCGCGGCGTACCCACAAACGTCTCATCAGCCATATGCTTCCAACCTTTCAACCCAACCAAAATCCGAGGTCATTCTGAGCAAAGTGAAGAATCTCAGTATTTCGTACTTAGCGGACTAAAACTCCTCCGCATCCTCCGCCAACCCAGTCTCCGAGTAACTCCCGGAAACCGGCGCATCAATATCTTCTTCCCGCAAACTAAGCCCAAACACCACGCCATTCGCCAACTCAATCGTTATGGCCGAACCTTCTTCCAGCATCGCGTCACTTACTTGTTCGCCTATCTGAGCGCAAACCGCATTGCGATACTCCGGTTCACCATAAGCAACAGAAAATTCCGTCAACAAGACATGCGGCCAGGCATAGTAAGTAACCTTAGCCTCCCCAAAGCCAAGCTCCAGGTAGTCCTCCACAAAACAAACCGACTTCAGTTCTTCGCCAACTAACCCACTAACATCCATAACTCTGTGAACCTCTGTGCGCCTTTACTCCGTGTTCTCTGTGTTCATTTTTCTATAACCCAGCCGCAGCAGCATCCATCGCCACCCGCGTAGTAACTTCCGTAGCACACCAGAGTGAAGCCCCCGGCCCAAGCTCCGGATACCACTGCTCCAACGCCAGCCCACCAATAATCTTCTTCGCCAGCAGAGCCTCATTTGCAACTGAAGCACCCTGCGGCAGATCAATCACAAACTCATGGAACCGCGGCGCGCCATCAAACAGAATTTTGCCCTTGCTCTCCAGCACCGAAGCCAGATACGCAGCCTTGGCAAGATTGTGCTCGCCCAACTCCTTCATGCCTTCCTTGCCGTAGACGGTCAGGTAGATCGTCGTCATCAACGCAACCAGCGCCTGGTTCGTACAGATGTTCGAAGTAGCCTTCTCGCGCCGGATATGCTGCTCGCGGGTGGATAGAGTTAGGACAAATCCACGCTTGCCGTTGACGTCCTTCGTCTCGCCAATCAGCCGACCCGGCATCTGCCGCAGGAACTTCTCCTTGCAGGCAATCACGCCGCAATATGGCCCGCCGTAGCTAAGCGCAACGCCAAAGCTCTGCGCCTCCAGCGAGACAATATCAGCTTCCTTAGGCGGTGCAACAATGCCCAAAGATATAGCTTCCGCAATCGAAACAATCAGCAGTGCGCCCTTGCTGTGCGCCAGCTCCGCGATCGCCGCAACATCCTCAATCGTGCCAAAGAAGTTCGGCGACTGAATTAGCACACAAGCCGTATCGGAGTCTATGGCTGCGGAAAGCGCAGCCATGTCCACACGCCCATTCGAGGCATAGCTAACCTCGCTCAGCGGAATCTCCTGATGTGTCGCATAGGTCTGGATGACCTCGCGGTACTCCGGATGAACCGTCCGCGCGATCACTGCGCCATTGCGCCCGGTCACGCGCACCGCCATCATGATGGCCTCCGCCGCGCCCGTGCTGCCGTCGTACATCGACGCGTTGGCGATCTCCATGCCGGTCAGTTCGCAGATCATCGTCTGGAACTCAAACATCGCCTGCAGCGTACCCTGAGCTATCTCCGGCTGGTACGGCGTGTAGCTCGTCAGAAACTCGCCGCGCTGCACCAACGCGTCAATAATCACCGGCTTGTAGTGCTTATAAACACCCGCGCCCAGAAAGCTCGCATAGCCGTTCGCGTTGTTGTCCGCATAGCCACGAAAGCGGTCGATAATCTCCGACTCGCCATGCTGTCGCGGGACATCCATATCAGTCTTCAGTCGGTACTCGGCGGGTATGGATGCAAACAGATCGTCGATCGACGCAACGCCAATCTCGGCCAGCATGGCCTCACGATCTCCCGGACTCTTCGGCAAATAACGCATGGCAAACAACCTTTCAACGCATCAGCGACTTATGAAACCAATCAATATCGAACAAGAAGTAAAGAAACTCAACCGCAACTAGAAAAAATCCAACAAATAGATAAAGAATTCGACCCACCTGTACAGGCCCAGGATTCTTTCTTTTTGAAAACCGGCTGGAGTAGTACAGCCCGCCCAGTCCACCACGAACCATCAACATCAAACCAACCACAAGTCCGGTGGCGTGAGTCAGCGTCGTGTATGGGATGGGCCACGGCCAATCTCTAATGTCCGGTCTCCTCCGCCATAAACGTCTCATACGCTGCGGCATCGATTAGCGAATCCAGACTCGTCAACTCCCCAGTATCAGCCAGTTCCATCTTGAATATCCACGTTGCATTTGCATCCGTGTTGATCGTCTCCGGAGCAGCATTCAGCCCTTCGTTGATCTCCGTAACTGTGCCCG
Source organism: Rhodanobacteraceae bacterium (assembly GCA_043783075.1). GTDB lineage: Bacteria > Acidobacteriota > Terriglobia > Terriglobales > Acidobacteriaceae > Edaphobacter. The sequence continues at coordinate 7,806 of JAYVZU010000054.1, read as the reverse complement.
AAACCGGCGCATACAAATCGCTCACTGCCTTAACGCTCTCGACCGATCCAAACAGCTTGCCGGCCTCCAACACATCGCCCACCTTTGGCAACTCGACGAACACGATATCGCCCAGCGATTCCTGTGCGTAGTCCGTAATGCCAACCGAAGCCGTCGCGCCATCCACGTTCAGCCATTCATGCGTCTTGGTGTACTTGTATGCAGCCGGATACGTCATGTATTTCTCCCCTTAATCCTATTCCTGCGAGACGGTTTAAATCAGGCTACAAAATCACACTCTTCTTCGGCTTTTTATAGAACGGCAAAGTCACGACCTTTGCCTTCACCAGCCCACCGCGAATCTCTACTGCAACTTCCGAATCGACAGCCGAATACGCCACCGGCACATACGCCAGGGCAATATTCTTCTTCAAAAACGGTGCCGGCGAGCCACTCGTAATCTCGCCAATCTTTTCGCCACTCAGCGAGCAGACCGGATAGCCATCGCGTCCAATCCCGCGCTCCACCATCTCCAGCCCGACCAGCTTCCGCGCAGGACCGCCAGCAGCCTGAATAGCAGCGAGCGTCGGCATTCCAACAAACTCGGTGCCCTTATCCAGCTTGCAGTACCGCCCCAGCCCCGCCTCAAACACACTGATGGTATCTGAAATCTCGTGCCCGTACAGTGCCATAGCAGACTCCAGCCGCAGCGTATTCCGTGCACCAAGTCCACAGGGAACGATGCCGAACTCCGCACCCGCTTCCAGAATCTCGTTCCAAACTCGCTCGCTGGTCGCGACGTCGCTCGGAATGTAAATCTCGAATCCATCCTCGCCGGTGTATCCGGTCCGCGCGATCATAACGTTGTACAGCCCGCAGACCTTCCCCCATGTAAACCAGTAGTTCTTGATGACGCTAAGGTCGGTGTCGGTCAGCTTTTGCAGCAGAGCCTCAGACTTCGGTCCCTGGATTGCAAGCTGCGTGTAGTAGTCCGAGAAGTCGTTGATGTGTACGCTCGGCATGGAGCCAATCGTCTTCCGAACCCACTCGATATCTTTTGCCCGGGTACCGGCGTTGATGACGATCAGGTAGTCGTTGTCGCTCAGCTTATGCAGCACCACGTCGTCGACGAAAGTCCCGTTCTCATAAAGCATCGCCGAGTAGTGCGCCTGCCCAACCTGCAGCTTGCTCGCATCGTTCATTAGCAACTTCTGCACCGCAGCCAGCGATCCTGGTCCGCGAAGCTGAATATCGCCCATATGCGACACATCAAACAGCCCCACAGCCGTCCGCACCGCCATATGTTCGGAGATCAGACCGCCGTACTCAACCGGCATGTCCCAACCGCCAAAGTCGACCATCTTCGCCTTGTGGTCGCGATGCCGAGCATTCAAAGCCGTGGTCCGCAAAGCGGAGGCGGTTCCCACCCCAGGTGTCTCTGCCATTTCAAATTCCTCGTTTCCTTAAGGTTAGCACCGTTGACCAACACATTTCCCGCATCGGGCCATCCCGAATCTCAATTTTCAGATGTGGGAATCGCGGACTTGCCGATCATCAGCCCTGAAGATGACCGGTGAAAACGTAGCTACCGCCGCCACCACCAGCAATCCGAAGAGGCTTCCAAACGTTCGATGCAGAGTCGCAACCGTCCAACCAAGTAGCATCCAAAAGGCCATATCCGCACTCGCCGCCAGGTAAACCCAGTCGGAGAACTTGTGCTGATCTCGAAAGAAGTCCATCTCCCGCAGCCGTGGATACTCCGTGTCTGGTTGAAGTGTGAGCCGCAACAGCACCACTGGCAGCAGATTTACTGCCAGCACGGTCGCCACCCAGACCCCTGCCAGCGCCACATATCGCGGTGCCACCCACCACGTCGCCAACACCGTCACGACCACATTTAGGCTCGCCCCAGCATTTACAATCGCCGGAAAATGCAGCATATCGCCCAACCGGTTCATTTCATTCAATCGTTTTTCCGCAGGATGCACATGACCTCCAGATCGTTCTTTCGCCAGATTGCAGTCTACCGTTCAATGGTTGTGAGGCATTGACGTCATGAACAACAAGCCCATCGCAATAGAGTCTGTCTGGGACTACCCCCGCCCACCGCGACTCGAATCCACTCCTCGCCGCATCCGGGTACTGGGCGCCGGTCAAACCATAGCCGATACTACCCGGGCAATGCGCATCCTCGAAACCAGCCATCCCCCCGTCTACTACATCCCCGCCGAGCAGGTAAATATGTGCCTGCTCCGCCACTCCTTGTCGCCCAACACCTTCTGCGAGTTCAAGGGTTCCGCCATCTACTGGACGCTCGCCATCTGCCAGCCCGATCATGTGATCGAGGTCCCGGACGTCGCCTGGAGCTATCCCACACCTTCAGCACCGTACGCCGCAATCGCCGGCCATATGGCCTTCTACGCCAGCCGACTGGCAGAGCAAGGCCTCGAATGCTGGGTCGACGACGAGCACGTCCAACCGCAACCCGGAGACTTCTACGGCGGATGGATCACCGCCAACCTCCGTGGCCCCTTCAAAGGTGCCCGCGGAACCGGCCACTGGTAATTCAAAACTTTGTCATCTTGAGCGAAGTTCGTCGCCTTTGACGAAAGTAGTCGAAAGACCCCGAAGAATCGTGCCTCAACGATACTGTGCTCGTTCCCGTCTACCTCCCAGCCAAAGCCTCAACCTGCCGCTTCAACTCCGCAAAGTTCGCGTCTGTAGCTCCACCCTGCACACGCCCTCTAATCACCCCAGCGCTATCCACAACCAACACGTACGCGTCATCCGAGATCTTGAACCCCGCCGCCGCCTTCCACTCCTTCTCGTGGTCAAGAACCGGCAGAAAATGTCCCTTCGCTACGGCTGGCACAGCCTCCGAAATCTTCCTGACCACATATCCGCGCAAAATCCCCGGTACCGATTCCAGCACCGACATCTCGCAATACAGCACGTCGCCAACGCCGTTGTAATCCCGAGCCAACCGCTTCCCCCACTGCGCCACCACATCCCCGGAGGCACGCGAAAAGCCCAGTACCAGCACTCCAACCGTACCCTTCAACTCCTCCGGCAGATTCAGTTTTTCGCCGCTCAGCAGCGTCCCATGAACTGGCGGAATCCGCACCGTGGCCGTTTGTGCACGCAGTCCGCGCACCCCACAAACGAACGCCAGAATGACCCAGAACCGGAAAAATCTCATGTCTCAAGTCTAGTCAGCCGGGTCCAGCCTCCTCAACAAATCACGGCTCAATAAGTAGTAAGGTCAAAGCGACTGCAGAGACTAAACCACCACTGTCTCGCGATACTCCCCAAACACCCCGCGCAGCCGGTCCGCGATCTCCCCAACCGTCGCTTCGCTCTCTACCGCCTCCAGAATCCGCGGCATCAGATTCTCCCCACTGACCGCCGCATCTGTTACCCCGCCTAAAGCTGCGGCCCATCTCCCCTCATCTCGCCTAGCCCGCACCGCCCGAACTCGCTCCACCTGCCGATGCTCCAACTCCGGGTCGATCCTCTGAATCGGCACCTCCACCCCGGCCCCGTCGCTGACAAAGCGGTTCACTCCCACCACCACCGCGTCGCCGGACTCGACCTCACGCTGATACTCATACGCCGCACCCTGAATCTCCCGCTGCACGTACCCCTGCTCGATTGCGCGCAGCATCCCCATACCGCCGTCCGTTTTGTCGAAGCTCGAGATAGTATCCATAAAGACCTGTGCCCGCCGCTCCACCTCATCCGTCAGAGCTTCGACGTAGTAGCTGCCAGCCAACGGATCAACCGTTTGCGCCACGCCACTCTCATGCGCGATCACCTGCTGTGTCCGCAGGGCGAGCCTCGCGGCAGCTTCAGTCGGCAACGCCAGCGCCTCGTCAAAGCCGTTGGTATGCAGGCTTTGTGTCCCGCCTAAAACGCCCGCCAGCCCCTGCAGCGTCGTTCGCACAATATTGTTCTCCGGCTCCATCGCCGTCAGGGTAGAACCCGCCGTCTGCGTATGAAACCGCAGCATCCAGCTCTTCGGATTCTTCGCCCCAAAGTGTTCCCGCATCACCCGCGCCCACATCCGCCGAGCCGCCCGGAACTTCGCCACTTCCTCAAACAGATTGCTGTGCGCGTTGAAGAAAAAACTCAGCCGCGGTGCAAACGCGTCCACATCCATCCCGGCGTCAATCGCCGCCTGCACGTAGGTCATGCCGTCGGCCAGCGTAAACGCCACCTCCTGCACCGCCGTCGATCCCGCCTCGCGCATGTGGTATCCAGAGATCGAAATCGTATTCCACTCCGGAACCTCCACCGCCGCCCACGCGAAGATATCAGTCACCAGTCGCATTGCGTGCTTCACCGGGTAGATATAGGTCCCGCGAGCGATGTATTCCTTCAAAATGTCGTTCTGGATCGTCCCCGTCAGCCGCTTCACATCCGCCCCGGTCCTCCGTGCGGTTGCAACATACAGCGCGAGCAAAATCGAAGCCGTAGAGTTGATCGTCATCGAAGTCGAGATCGAATCCAGCCGAATCCCATCGAAAAGCCGCGTCATATCGTCGATGGAATCGATCGCCACCCCAACCTTACCCACCTCGCCCAGCGACATCGGGTTATCGGAGTCATACCCAATCTGGGTCGGCAGGTCGAAAGCTACCGAGAGCCCGGAAGTCCCATTAGCCAGCAGGAATTTGTAGCGCTTGTTCGATTCCTCGGCCTCGCCCATCCCGGCATACTGCCGCATCGTCCACAGCCGCCCGCGATACATGGTCGGCTGAATCCCCCGCGTAAAGGGGAACGCCCCCGGTGCCGCAACGTCCGCTGAAAATTCGCGCCCCGCCGCCGAATCCGGCCCGTAGGCCACCTCCACCGGAATCCCCGAACTCGTCTTCTCCGCCTTCATAATCCCCAAGTCTACAACTCGCCAATCGTCCGGGTGCCCCATCTCAAACAGTTCCACCGTTTGAGGTGGGAGAGTAGAAATCCCTACCGCCGACTCCGCCGCGCCGCCTTCACATAGCTCGAAACCGTCAGATACCCAAACAGTCCCAGCATCGCGATCCGCAGCCACTCCTGGTGCGCTGCCGTCCCGCTCCCGGCCAAATCCGCGCGATGCGTCCAAACCCAAACTCCCGCGACCGCCGCGAACATTCCAAACAGAACCCCCGTCACCTCCAGCCAAAGTACGCTGGAAGCCTTCGCGAACGGCCCCCAAACCGCCTCGCCAAACCGTTTCCCCCCGCGCTTCACTCCGGCCGAAGTCGCCTTCACACTCTGAACCTGCTGGGCCACCCGTGCCGCAACAGGCCGCGATGTGGCTGGTCGAATCACCTCCGGATTCGGATTCGGAGCTGTCGCGGCATCCGCAGCCTTCATCAGAGCCTTCCCGGCCTCTCTCGCGCCAACCCCCAGCGCCCGTCCAAATCTCACCCTATCCATATTCGACAGTCTAACCGCCCAGAACACCACTTCGTCCAACTCTGCATCCAACCCCCTGAAGTCAACTCACTCCCCGGAGTCTTTGCATGAAGAAAGTCATTCTCCTCCTCGCAGGAATCGCCGCCGCCGCCGGATGCATTCTCGTCACTCGCTCCCGCCCAACCCGCTCCATCGACGACCTCGCCACCAACCTGAAAGACGCCTGGGCCGACCACCACACCATCGTTTAGGCTGGTTACACCCGATCGGTTCGATTCCCGTATTATTTAGCGGTCGCGTTTATCACAGCAAGTTGCATTGCACCCCCGGGCTAGTGGGCGTATTCTGAGGTGCAAGTATTGCTCCAGAGGTGCTTTTTCATCCGTATCTTAGTTTCAAAGCGCATTCCAATCCGACCTGCCCGCCGAGCCGTTCTTAGGGGACACATTCCGCGAATCACCCCTTGGAATACCCGATGCGAGGCGTAGACATCGTATTTCAGTGGACGTGCAAGAGTTTTAAGCAGGGAAAAGTCAGAACGGAATCCGGAGGTGTCATTGAATCAGAAAGTAAAAAACCTCATCCAGAAGCTAGGCGAAGCGATCCACGAGTCCGTTTCGGAGTCTGAGCATATCGCTGGTGTCGTCAAAAACATCCGCGAACAGGGTTTTGATGTCCTCCTGATGCTCGAAGCCACTATTGGCCTCAACGAAGTCGAGCCTGAAACAGAGACCACCGGCCCGCTGCAACTGACTGCAGGGGAGAGTACTGAGGGTCCGTTTACCAATAACGACCTCAACTTCCTCAAATCTCTGCGCATCAGTCTGACCGAAGATTCACAGTAACGAGACCGGATCCAACTCACCCAATCTGCCAATCGCCCGAGCCTCCATCACTGGTTCGGGCGATTTTGTTTCTTTGTCCCTCCAAACTAATAAACCTCGTGGTACGCTCAACTTCTCTCGAAGATGCCACCTCGAGATAGTATGTTCGGGCATCATACGGAAGCTGGACCGATAGACTGTTGCAAAAGTTCATTTCCAGAAGTTGTGCCAAGGAAGATGCAACATGAGAGATTGCTTGGGTGTCTTGCTCGCCGGAGGTGCCGGCGAACGTCTTTTCCCGCTCACACGCGATCGCGCCAAGCCGGCTGTACCATTCGCCGGCCAATACCGCATCATCGATATCACGCTGTCCAACTGCATCAACTCCGACCTGCGCCATGTTTATATCCTGACGCAGTACAAGGCGCTCTCGCTCAACCGCCACATCCGCGAGGGCTGGGGCCCGGTCGTCGCTAATGAACTTGGCGAATTCATCGAGATCCTTCCCCCCATGCAGCGCGTCTCCAAGTCCTGGTACCAGGGCACCGCAGACGCCGTCTACCAGAACATCTACTCCATCGGCTCCGAAGAACCCAAGTACGTCATCATCCTGTCGGGCGACCACATCTACAAGATGAACTACGCCCGCATGCTGCAGCAGCACAAGGACTCCGGCGCCGAGGTCACACTCGCCACACTGCCCATCAACCCGAACGAAGTCTCCCAGTTCGGTGTCGTCGAGGTCGCTCGCAACAGTGAGGTCCTCGGCTTTGAAGAGAAGCCCAAGGAAACCTCCTTCCGCTCCCCCTTCATGCCGGACAAGGTCGATGCCTCTATGGGTATCTACATCTTCAACACCGACATTCTGCTGCCGGAACTCATCCGCGACGCCGAAGATCCCAACTCCAAGCACGACTTCGGCCACGATATCCTGCCCGGCCTCCTCGGCCGTTGCAAGATGCACGCCTTCAACTTCGTCGACGAGAACAAGAAGAACGCGCTCTACTGGCGCGACGTGGGAACCCTGGACGCCTACTACGAGGCCAACATGGACGTAGCCGGCATCGTCCCCGTTTTCAACCTCTACGACAAAACCTGGCCCATGCGTACGCGCGCCTACCAGTACCCGCCCGCAAAGTTCGTCTTCGGCGAGCCCGGCCGTACCGGCATGGCGATCAACTCCATCGTCGCTGCTGGCTGCGTTGTCTCGGGTGCGGTGGTTCGCGGCTCGGTCGTCTCACACGACGTCCGCGTCAACTCCTACGCCGACGTGGACTCGTCGATCGTCTTCTCCCACGTCAACATCGGCCGCCACTGCCGTATCCGCCATGCCATCATCGACCGCGACGTCCACATCCCGGACGGAACAGTCATCGGATACGACCCGGCCGAAGACAAGCGCAACTACTTCGTCACGCCCAGCGGCCTCACCGTCGTCACGCGCGACTACTCCGTCTACGAGAACCCGGTTAGTCCCGAGTTCCTACAAACCGGCAATGGAAGCTAGGAACAGGGAAGAGTAAGCTCCCTCGACCACGCCACCAATCCCAAACTCAACAAAAAGAGGGAAGAGCAAGCCTTTCGGCACGCTCTTCCCTTTTCC
>JAYVZU010000053.1:0-7788 GCA_043783075.1 Rhodanobacteraceae bacterium | reverse complement strand
CGAGAAAGTCCCGCGCCACCTTCTCCACCGTTTCACCCGGCACCATCAGCCCCGAGATCACCGCGACAGAATCCGCCCCGGCCTCCACCACACTTTGGCAATTCTCCCGCGTAATCCCCCCAATCGCCACAAGCGGTTTATCTGTCAGCGCCCGAGCCCGCCGCACCCCTTCCAACCCGACCACCGGCTCCGCATCCAGCTTCGTCCCCGTAGCAAACACCGGCCCCACCGCCACATAGTCCGCCTCACCCGTCCCTAAAACCTCCTCCACCGAGTGCGTAGAAACCCCCACAATCCCTCTGGGTCCCTCCGTGCCAACTCCGCGCCCTCTGTGTTCATACTTTGCCTTCAGCACTACCCGACAATCCCGAACCGACAAATCCCCCTGCCCAACGTGCACCCCATCGAACCCAGCCAGCACTGCCAAATCCGCCCGGTCATTCAGGATCAGCAGGCAGTCTTGCCCCAGAATCTCACGCAACAGCGCCGCTCCAGCCAGCACCTCCTGCGGAGTTCCCGTCTTATCCCGAAGCTGGACCAGCCGAACCCCGGCCGCCCTTAGCCCCTCTGCAAACATCCTCAGGTCCATACCCCTAGCCGACAGCAGCCCCACATCTGCAATCGCATACAACTTCGGAAATCCCATCATATTCGCCCCAAAAAAGAGCGAATCCCCAAAAGAGATCCGCCCTCATCCATTCATCGGCTTAAATCGGTGTTAAGCCTTTGCCCTTAGCTCTTCAACCCCTGTCGCTCAAAGAACCGTTCCATAAACTTCGTGTCGAACTGTCCCGACCGGAACTCCGCATCCGCAAAGATCTTCTGGTGCAGAGGAATCGTCGTATGAATGCCCTGCACCACAAACTGGCTCAAAGCCCGCTGCATCTTGTTCATGGCCTCTTCGCGGTCCTTGCCATGGCAGATCAACTTCGCAATCAGCGAATCGTAGTACGGCGGCACTACACCCTCGGCATATTGATTCGTGTCGACCCGAACCCCATTGCCACCGGGGACATTCCAGGCCGTAATCTTGCCTGCGCTCGGCGTGAACTTCTCCGGATGCTCCGCATTGATGCGGCACTCAATTGCGTGCCCACGAATCTCCGGAACCTTGGGAACAATGTCGGAAAGCTTCTCGCCCGCGGCAATCCGTAACTGAGCCTTCACCAGGTCCACACCAGTCACCATCTCGGTCACGCAGTGCTCCACCTGGATTCGCGTATTCATCTCGATGAAGTAGATCTTTCCATCCTCATCCATCAGAAACTCGATCGTACCGGCGTTCCAGTACCCAATATCCTTCAGCGACCGCTGAATGACCTTGCCCAGCTCATCGCGCACCTTGGGCGTAATCTGCAGGCTCGGAGCCTCTTCAATCAGCTTCTGGTGCCGACGCTGAATCGAGCACTCCCGCTCGCCCAAACTCATCACATTGCCATGCTCATCCGCCAACACCTGAAACTCAATGTGCCTCGGTCGCTCGATGAACTTCTCCATGTACATGTCGCCGTTGCCAAACGCATTCGCCGCTTCGGTGGACGCCTGGTTGAACATGGTCGGCAGCTCATTTGGGTTCCGGCAGATGCGCATACCGCGTCCGCCACCACCCGCCACAGCCTTCAGAATCACCGGATATCCAACAGTCCGCGCCCACTCCAGAGCCTCGCCCTCATTGGCGATCACGCCGTCAGACCCCGGCAAAATCGGCACCTTGGCCTTTTTCATCGTCTGCCGCGCGGTCGACTTCTCGCCCATCATCCGAGTGACTTCCGGCGGAGGTCCGATGAACTTGATATTGCTGGCCCGGCAAACCTCAGCGAAGTTTGCGTTCTCGCTCAGCAACCCGTAGCCCGGGTGAATTGCATCCACATCCGCAATCTCGGCAGCGGCAATTACCGCCGGAACGTTGAGGTAGCTCTCGCTCGACCGTGGCGGCCCAATGCAAATCGCCTCATCCGCAAACTTCACATGCAAGCTGTTCCGGTCCGCCTCGCTATAAACGGCAACCGTGCGAATCCCCATCTCTTTACAAGCCGAGATCACACGCAGCGCGATCTCACCACGATTTGCAATCAATACCTTACGAAACATTCAAGCCTTCCTGAAAATCCCTTGCCAATCCGAAAGCAAGGCGCAACTAGGATCAAAAGGATAAGAACTGGATAAAAGTATTTACGAAAACGAGCGCTTAACCTGCAAGCTCCGCTCTTATCCCGTCTTTGTCCCTTTTATCCTAGTTCCGCCTTGCTCTACCCTTAACGAGCCTTGATAGCAAACAGCGGCTGCCCGTATTCCACCGGCTGCCCGGTTACGGCAATGCGTTCCACAATCTCGCCGGCCGCATCCGCTTCGATCTCATTCATCAGCTTCATGGCCTCAACAATGCAAAGCACTTGGCCAACCTCAACCACATCGCCAATCTTCACAAACGCAGGCGAACCCGGCGACGGCGACTCATAGAATGTGCCAACGATCGGCGACTTCACCACGTGGTGCTGAACCGCAGGGGCACTCTCCACCACAGCAACCGGAGCAGCAGCCGAAACCGGTGCATGCGCCAACTGAGGCGCATGCTGTTGCGACGCCATCCACTGTGCGACCTGCGCCATATCCAACCCAGGCGCCGCAACCGGAGCCTCACCCTGAAACTTCAGTTCGAGGGTCACTTCACCCTTCGACCACGCAAACTCCGCGACATCGCTGGCCTTCAGAAACTCAACCAGCTCCCGCAGTTCTTTCAGCTCATTGCTATCCATTCGATCTCCAAATCCCATTCAAACAAAATCGAGGTCATTCTGAGCGCAGCGAAGAAGCTGAGTATTTCGCTCTTACTCCCCAACCCTACAACTCAATCCATGCCTTCGTGCTCGGCGTCAAAATCTCGCAACCCTCAGCCGTCACCAGCACAGTATCTTCAATCCGTATGCCGAACTTCCCCGGAAAATATACACCGGGTTCAATTGTAACGATCATTCCGGCCTTAAGCTTCTGCTCCTGCTTTTTCCCCAGCCGGGGAGACTCATGAATCTCAATCCCAACCCCATGCCCGGTCGAGTGCGTAAACCACTCCGCATACCCCGACCGCTCCAAAGACCCACGCGCCGCCGCATCAACTGAACCCGCCGTCACGCCAGCCTTCACCGCCGCCAGCCCCGCTAACTGCGCGTCCAAAACCGCTTCATATACCTCGCGCTCACCCTTGCGAGCCGGTCCCATATGCAACGTCCGCGTCATGTCGGAGCAGTATCCGTCCAGCACGACTCCAAAATCCAGCACAACAAACCCACGCTTCGGCAGCTTGGTCGTCGTCGCTTTGCCGTGCGGCAGCGCACTCCGCTCGCCGCCCGCAACAATCGACTCAAAGCTCATCGACTCCGCGCCTTCCAGCCGAGCCATATACTCCAGCGCCATCGCTACTTCCATCTCCGTAGCGCCCGGAACAATGTGCTCCAAAACCTGGTCGAACAGCTTGCAACCCAGTACCGCAGCCGCCCGCATTTTGTCCTGCTCAATCTCGTCCTTTACCTCGCGAAGCCCAGCCACCAGCCCCGTTACTGGTACAAAGAAGCTCTTACGCAGCTTAGCCTGTAACCCAGCCTTCCATGCCTCCAAAGCCGCAACGGTGGTCACGCCGACATCAAACCCACACTTCAAAACTCCCTGCGCCACCGCCCACTCGCAAGCCGCAAGCGATAGAGACTTATCCACCACAATCTGGATCTCCGCCCCGTCCACCTCGGCCCTGGCCTGCGTCGTGTAGCGTCCGTCGGTAAACATCGTCACCTTCGAACCCCGCACGATCAACGCCGCACTCGACCCCGTAAATCCGGTCAAATACCGCACGTCCGCCATGTTTGTAACCAGCAGAGCCTCTGCCCCAGCCCGCTTTACCGCCGCCGCAACCTTCTTCTTCCGACCCAAAGAAACCATCCCACCATCTTAGCAAGACAGCGCTTTGCCTCCGCCGCTCCGCTATCATCAATCGATGCGAGCTTTCCCACCCTATGCCCCATTGCGAAAGCCCGTCCTATTGACCCGTCGCAACTTCATCACCGGAGCCGTCACCTCCACCGCCGCCCTCGCGCTTTACTCGAACGAAATCGGACGTCACGAACTCGAAATCACCACACCCACCTTTTACGTCCGCAACCTGCCGCCAGCGTTCGACGGATTCCGCATCGTCCAGTTCTCTGACATCCACCTCGAGCAGTACACCGAGCAGTTCTTCGTCGAGCAGGTCATCACCCGCGTCAACGCCCTCGCGCCCGACCTCCTCCTCATCACCGGAGACTTCGTCAGCCGCGGGCCAATGGCAGTAGAGATCTCCTACGCAGCCGCCAGTCGCTGCGCTGAACTCCTAAGCCACCTCACCTGTCCCCAGCGGTACGGCATCCTCGGCAACCACGACGCCAACGTAGGCAGCCGAATTATCCGCGACCACATGGAGAACAACGGCCTCCCCATGCTCGTCAACGAATACGTCCGGATCGAGCGCGACGGCCAGCACATCATCCTCAGCGGTTTGGACGACTACTCCAACGGCGAGCCCAACCTCGCCGTAGCCGTCCCCGAAAAACCCGACGCACCCGTCATCCTGATGGTCCATGAACCGGACTACGCGCTTAACATAGCCAACCACCGCCGCGGTCCGCTTGTCGATCTCGTCCTCTCCGGCCACACGCACGGAGGCCAAATTCGAGTCCCAGGGTTCCGCCCACTGGCGCTCCCACCCTTCGGCAAGTTCTTCCCTGAAGGCCACTTCAACCTCGGACGTCTGCAACTCTACGTCAACCGCGGCATAGGAACAGTAGGCGTACCCTTCCGCCTGAACTGCCCCCCAGAAATCACAGTAGCGACTTTACGTCCCAAACCACCCACGGCATAGACGCCGTCATTCTGGCAAAGCCAGAATCTGAGTATTTGCCATTGCTTTTGCCTTCCCCAACCAACCCAAACCACCCAAGTGCCCCATTCATCGCGCACTTTGCGATGAGTGGGAAAGTAAAACCCCTAACGAGCCCGCCGCACCGGCTTCTTACGGTCCCCCATGACCGAAACATTACTCGCTCCCCCACCGCTCTGCTCGACCATCCAGCCATCCAGCAGACTCCGCTTAAACCGCCAGCGGTTTCCCAGCTTGAACGCCGGAATCAACCCGTCGCTCGCATACCGGTACAGCGTATCCGCGCTGATCCCCAGATACTCCGACGCCTGCCGGATATCCATTACCTCGCGCAGCATCGCATGGACCGCACTCGCCATTCCAAACTCCTCGCACCGGAATCACCGGCCAGTATCCTTTTTTGTACCTACTTTTCCACCGCAACACAACTACCTCTTTAGGCTCTTAACTACCTTGCCAATACCCCGGTTACCCATCCACCTCCAACCCAAACTCCCGCCACCACCCCGATCGCACCTCTGCAACCTCCTCCACCTTGCCCAGCTCCGGCGAGAAAACTCTGACCCCCAGCTCCCAGATTCGCTCAATCGGCTCCCGCCACCCGTGCGTCGCCAGGTCGAACATTCCCCAATGAATCGGCATCAGCAGTCCGCCACCCAGCATCTCAAAGGCTTCGACCGCCCCATCCGGACCCAGATGAATATCCTTCCAAAGTTGGTTGAAAGCCCCAATCTCCAGCATGGTGAGGTCGAACGGCCCATACTCCGCGCCAATCGTCCTGAACCCGTCCCAAAGCCCAGAATCCGCGCCATAAAACACCCGGTGCTCCGGCCCGGCCAGCACAAACGACCCCCAAAGTGTCTCATTCCGGTTCGCCAGACTCCGCCCTGAAAAATGCCGTGACGGCACCAACGTCACCGAAATTCCGCCCACTGGAGCCGTCTCGGTCCAATCCAGCTCCGTAATCTGCCCCGCCTGTACCCCAAACGACCTTAGCTCCGCGCCCACGCCCAACGAAGTAATCCAACGAACATCCGGCATTAGCCGCGCCAGCGTCTCTACTGTCCCCTTGCCCAGGTGGTCGTAGTGGTCGTGTGAGATAAGCACCGCATCGAGCCGCGGCATATCCTCCAACCGCATCGCCGGCGGGAAAAACCGTTTCGGCCCAAACCACTGCACCGGTGCCGCCCGCTGATCCCAAACCGGGTCGATCAACACCCTTGCCCCGTCGATCTCCACCAGCATCGACGAGTGTCCAAACCAAGTTACCCTTAGTCCGGTCTCAGGTGCCGCCTCATAAACCGAGACATCCGTACGAAACGGCCCCAGCCGCTCCAGAGGCGCGCGTTGCTTCCGCCCAAACAGGAACTTGGGCAGTACCTTCCAAATCACGCTCAGCCCACCGACCTGCGTCTCCACCGGTGCCTGATACTTCTGCCCCACCCTCTTCGCTCGCTCCAACTTAGCCATGTGAGTTGGATGCACCATACCCCGCACCCAACTCACAAATTGCCGCTATTGCACCCGCACCACCGAAAACCCGTTGTTCTCCAACATCTTTCCCACGCCATCCGGGCCAGCAAGGTGCGCCGCGCCAATCGTCACAAACACCGTCCCGGTCGCCGGATCTTTCAACATCCCTGTCAAATCCTTGGCAAAATGCTCGTTCCGCTTCACCAAGAGCTTCTCGTACAAAGCCGGATACTTCGTCTTCAGCTCATCATTCTCCATCGCCGCAATCTTCTCGACATCCCCGCGCGTCCAATCCCCCACCATCGTCTCAAGTTGGGTCTGGCTCTTCGGCAAGTCAATCAGCGCCTTATGCAGCATATCCACTTGCTCGGCCTCCGGCATGTCCGACAGAAAGTGCAGCTGCTCCAGAGCGGTTTCGAAGCCCTTCACCGGCTTCTTCTGCCCCTTCGCCTCCACCGCAAGCTTTGCGTCGATCCCGCTATCCGTTGCATACCCAGCCTTCATCGCCGGCAGCACCGACAACACCGTATACGCCATCCACGGCCGCATCGGTTCAAACGCCGATTCCCCTGGCATCCCCAAACCCTTCAACGCCATATCCAACAAATCCACATCCGCCTTGGAGATCTTTCCCGACAGCGGATGTTCCATATCCATCCCCATCTGCAAGACCATCGGCTGCATCGCCTTCATCGCCTCCGGATCAACATCCGGAATCTCCAGATACAGCACATCGCTCTCCGCCAGCGCGGCCTTCACCTTAGCCGTCTCCCACTGCACCTCTGGCTTCATCACGTGAACCGACCCGAATAAATAGACAGTCCCATGCACGCCCTTCACCTTCCACATCGCTGGCGTAGCATCCGTTTTGATCCCCGTCGCCTGCCCACCAGCCGCAGCACAAACTCCCACCACCAAAGCGCAAACAAACTTTCTCATCGTCACCCTTCCTCCGTGAAACTCCGTGTAACCTCAGTGCACGCTGTGTTCATTTTTTGCCTGTTTTACTCCCTGCTGGTAGCCTCATCCTTATAAAAAGCCGCGATCTCCCGCTCATACTTCTTCTCGATCACTCGCCGCTTCATCTTCATACTAGGTGTCAGCTCCCCGGTCTCGATAGCCCACTCCTCCGCCACCACCGTCACTCTTTTGATCGTCTCGTGGTGCGAAAGCGTCTTGTTCACCAAATCCACAATCCGCTTGTACTCAGCCACCACTTTCGGGTCCTTGACCAGCGCCGCTCGATCCTCCGTCGCAACACCCTGCCCCTTCGCCCAATGCTCCAGCGCCGGGAAGTTCGGCGAGATCAGCACCGCCGCATACTTGTGCTTGTCCCCCACCAGGTCCGCCTGCCCAATCAGCGAGTTAGCCTTCAGCTTGCCCTCGATCGGTCCCGGCGCAATCATCTTGCC
>JAYVZU010000052.1:0-7817 GCA_043783075.1 Rhodanobacteraceae bacterium | reverse complement strand
GGTAAGCTGAAGACAGTGCAGACCCCGGGGGGGCATCATCGCGTGGCGCAGGCTACGTTGAAGCCGTTTCTGGCGAAGGACAAGAGTAAGGGCGAGGTAGAATCTCGCGAGCGGTTTCGGCGGGTTAGCGGCCGGAACCAACTGGTCGGGAAAGTCGTCAGTGTGCGGGTGGAAGGTCTGTTGGCTGAGGTGGTGCTGGCTGTCGGAGACAACACGGTGACGGCAATCATAACGGCGAACGCGGTGCGGGATTTGCAGTTGAAGAAGGGCGATACGGCGGCGGCGCTGGTCAAGTCGACAGATGTGATGATTGAACGGCTGGATTGACCTTATTTTTGAATTGTTGACCTATACGGTTTGAATCGAATAAAGTCGTGAGAATGCGTTCGCGATCGCTCCACCATGCTTCGATTGTTTTGTTGGCTCTAGCTTCGCTGCCAGCATTTGGCCAGGTTGCGGGGGCGTTGCGGGGACGGGTGTTCGATCCATCTGGAGCGGCTGTAGCTGGTGCGCAGATTGAGCTGATAGAAGTTATGACGGCCATCCACCAGCGGACGGTGGCGTCGGCCAGTGGCGATTACACTTTTACGAATTTGAATCCGGGTAACTATCGGGTGGTGGCTACGGTTGCGGGGTTCAGTGTCCTGGAGCGCAATGGCATTACCGCTGCGGTTGGGCAGACGTTGAGTCTCGATTTGAGGCTACCGATTGGTGGGGCGAAGGAGACTGTCGTTGTGACTGGCGACGCCCCCTTGCTGCAGGTGGAGACGAGCAATATTCAGACAAATATTCCGGGGTCGACGGTGTTGGCGATGCCGTTGAACTCGCGTAACTTCATTCAGCTTGCGACGCTGGTGCCGGGGGTGGAGTTGCCGCCGGGGACGGTGCTGCCGCGTATCAATGGTGGTCGTCCGCGGACGAATGAGTATTTGTTTGATGGGATTTCTGCATTGCAACCGGAGCCGGGGCAGGTGGCGTTCTTTCCGATCGTGGATGACGTCGCGGAGTTCACGATTGAGGCGAACAATGTGCCGGCGGAGTTTGGACGGTTCAATGGCGGCGTAGTGAACGTGGCGACGCGGGCGGGTTCCAACACTGTACATGGAAGCTTGTATGAGTTCTTTCGCAATGAGGATTTGAATGCGCGGAACTACTTTGCGTCGGCGGCTCCGGCGCGGAAGCCAGAGTATCGGCGCAATTTGTATGGAGCGACTTTGGGTGTGCCGATTCTGCGCAACAAACTTTTTGTGTTTGGCGATTATCAGGGCGTGAAGGCGCTTATCGGACGGACTGTCATTTCGACGATTCCGACGCTGAATGAGCGGGCCGGAATCTTTACAGGCGTGTCGCATATCTATAACCCGGCTACTACGACTGTGGTGGGTGGTGTGAATGTTCGGCAGCAGTTTACGAACGATGTGATTACGACACCGCTGGACCCGGCGGCGGTGGCTTTGATGGCGCGGTTTCCGACTCCGACGACGTCGGCTACACCGAATAACTACACGCGCACTGCGAACGATGCGGACCATCAAAACCAGTTTGACCTGCGGGTAGATGGCGCGTTTCGTGAGCGGGATCGGGCGTTTGCGCGGTTCTCGTATTACTCGGATGTGGAGCAGCCTGTGACACCGTTGCCGGATGGCAGCGGTGTGATTTCGGGGACGGTGATTGGGACGGGTGGCGTGTCGGGGTTGTCGCATGTGCTGGGGCAGCAGGTAGTGTTCAACGAGACGCATACGTTCTCGCTGCGGGTGGTGAACGATGTTCGCGCGGGCTATACACGGCGGGGCAACGGGATAGGTGGGCCGACGCTGGGGACCACGGCTTCGACGGCGTTGGGGATTCCTGGGATACCGACGAACGCTGCGTTCAACAATGCGCTGCCACTGTTTACGTTTACGGGGTTTCAGCAACTGGGGCCGTCTGCGAGCGCTTCTTCGGCGTACCAGACTGCGGTGTGGCAGTTGGTTGATACGGCTAACTACTCGCGTCGGCGACATGCGTTGAAGGCGGGCGTTGATCTGCGTTGGTATCAGCTGAATACAGTCGCACCGCCGAATCCGACGGGGTCGTTTGTATTTACGACGACTGGCACGAATCAGCAGGGAGTGACGGGCAGCGGGAATTCGATTGCGAGCTTTTTGCTTGGGCAGGTGGATACATTTCAGATCGATCTTCAAACGGCGAAGCTACGGCCGCGCGACCATATCTTCGAAGGCTTTGTGCAGGATGACTGGCGGGTGACGGATCGGCTAACGCTGAATATCGGGGCGCGGTATACGCTGCACTTTCCTTCGACCGAGAAGAATAATCAAGGCGCGGTGTTCAACCTGAGGACGCAGCAGTTGGATTACTTGGGTGTGAATGGTTATTCGACTTCGGCGCGGGAGTTAAATTACGGAAATATTGCGCCGAGAATTGGACTGACTTATTTATTGACACCTAAGACGGTGGTTCGGACTGGGTTTGGGATCGTGTTTATCGATCAGTCAGGGATAACTACGCCATTTACGGTGCCACAGTTTCCGTTTATTCAGTCGGTGACGCAGAAGACGGGCGATAGCGTGAATGCGGCGTTTGCGCTGTCGAACGGGCCATCAGTTGCGCCGATTGCGATGACTCCGAATGCGGGCTTGGGACAGAGTGTCTATACAGTGAATGGTGCGGCGGGGTCGGGCTATGTAGAGCAGTGGAATGTGGCGTTTCAACAGGCTGTGACTGCGAATCTGTCCGTTGATATTGCATATGTGGGGTCGCACATTGTGCATGTGGGGATTCCGGATTCCAACCTGAATCAGTTGACGACGGCGCAGTTGGCGCAGGGTTCTTCGCTACTGACTTCGGTGGCGAATCCTTATCTTGGGCAGCTACCGTCGTCTAGTTCGATTGGTGGGACGAAGGTTACGAATGCGCAGTTGTTGAAGCCTTATCCGCGTTTTTTAAATGTGGCGACTTATCGGAATAATAGTGGGACGAGTAACTTCAATGCGCTGCAGGTGAAGGTGGAGCAGCGGGTGTCGAAGGGGATGTATCTACTGTTTGCGTATGCGCACTCGAAGCTGATTGATGATGCTTCGTCGGTGTTTTCGACCACGGTGCTTTCGTCGCCGAATAGTAGCTCGATGATTGCGGCGGATACTTACAGGCCTTATCTGGAGCGGGATGCTTCGAGTGGCGACATGCCGAATGTTTTGTCGGTCAGCGGAATTTATACTCTGCCGGGTAGAGGCCGGTTGCTGGGTGGGTGGTCGGTGAATGCGATTGCGCAGATGCAGTCGGGGATGCCGGTTACAGTGACGCAGGCGACGAATAATAATGCGTTCGCGGGGTTCGTACTGCAGCGGCCGAATGTTGTGGGGAAGACCGCGCTGGCCGCGGAACTTCGGACTCCGCAGCATTTTTTCAATACGGCTGCATTTGTTACTGCTCCGCAGTTTGTGCTTGTTACTGCTCCGCGGAATCCGGTGCGCGGGCCTGCTTATAGCGACCTCGACCTTGCGGTGGTGAAGCATACCCGGGTGTTCGCGAAGGGCGACGTGGAGTTTCGGGCCGAGGTGTTTGATGTGACGAATACTCCGGCGTTTGCTCAGCCGAACGGCAGCTTTGGGTCGGCGGCGTTTGGGAGTATCACGGGGACTACGACTGATCCGCGGGTGGTGCAGTTTGGGGTGCGGGTTAGCCGGTAGGTGGGTGGGTCCACCCATAAGCGCTAAGATAAGGATTGACGATTTAGCAGCCTGACCTTATTCTGAGCACATGGCTGAGCTTGAGGACTGGAACATACTCGTTGGGCTTTTCCCGTCGGCATGGGAAGGTTTGGGCCGCAGCAGCGGCGCTGTGCGGCGTTTGCGTGGCTTCTCAAGCATTGAGTCTCTGTTGCGGACTCTGCTGCTGCATGTGGGCTGCGGTTGGTCGTTGCGTGAGACTGCCGTTCAAGCTAGGTTAGCAGGCCTTGCCGATATATCCGATGTCACACTGCTGAATCGATTGCGGGATGCAGAGGATTGGTTGCGGCAGTTGTGCGAACTCCTCTTGAAAGAGCAGGGTGTGGATCTTCAGCCCAAGATCGCCGGACGAACCATACGACTGCTGGATGCAACGGTGGTCAGCGAACCGGGCAAGACGGGTAGCCAGTGGAGGCTTCACTACAGCCTCCAGTTACCCACGCTCTATTGCGATCATTTTGCACTCACCTCTACGCGAGGCGCAGACGCTGCGGAGAGATTTTGCAAGTTCAGTTTTCAAGCTGATGAGATTGTGCTGGCGGATGCAGGCTATAGCCACCCGCAGGGCATACAAGCAATCGTCGAGCAAAAGGCAGATGTCTGCGTACGTTTCAATCCACATTCGCTGCATTTGCATGAAAAGACTGGGCAACGATTCGATTTGAATGCAGCATTAAGTCGCTTGAAGAAGACGGGAGATGTGGCAGAATGGCCGGTGCTGCTCCATGCTGGCAAGCAACGCATTCGCGGTCGGCTTTGCGCCATTCATAAGAGCCAGAAGGCCATCGAGCGGGCTGAATTTCGGCTGAGAGACAAGCAGCAACGAGGCAAGAGTGTGGGGCCGCTGACTCAACTCTGTGCGCGGTATGTGCTGGTCTTTACGACCCTCCCGAAGAAAGAGGCGACTGCCAAAAAGGTACTGGAAATGTATCGGCTTCGATGGCAGATAGAACTGAGCTTCAAGCGCTTGAAGAGCATCGCTCAATTGGGCCATCTCCCCAAACATGATGATCGCAGTAGTCGGGCGTGGCTTTACGGAAAACTCTTCATTGCACTGCTGGCGGAGAAGATGGCAAGGGTGGGAAGAACGATTTCCCCCTGGGGCTACTCGATCTTCCAAACCGAGGACACCCAGCAAGTGGCGTGAATTCCAATTCGCCCACCATCAAGTGGTCGCCGCCATCACGCCAGGCCTTCGAATGCAATCCGTCCTTCAACAATGGAACCAGATCGCTGCATCACTCGCTGAACCCAGCCGCAAAAGGAAACCGCAACTCAATTCCTTATCTTAGCGCTTATGGGCGTACTTCCCACCTCAATTGCGGTGAGGCTGTAATTGAGATGGGGCACCCGGAGTGTGGCGGTGGGGTTAGGCTCCGAGGGATAGGAGGATGATTCCGGCGATGGCTCCGCCTAGCAGGGGGCCGGCGATGGGGACCCAGGCGTAGGCCCAGTCGCTGGTGGTTTTGCCGGCGATGGGCAGGATAGCGTGGGCGATGCGTGGGCCGAGGTCTCGGGCGGGGTTGATGGCGTAGCCGGTGGTGCCGCCGAGCGAGAGGCCTACTCCCCAGACGACGCAGCTTACGAGAAAGGGGCCCATGCCGTTGGCGGCGCCGGCGGAGAGGACGAGGCGGGAGCCCATGGCTCCGGCGACGAGGACGAGGACGAAGGTGGCGATGGTCTCCGAGATGAAGTTGGAGGGGAAGCTGCGGATGGCGGGGGAGGTGCAGAAGCAGGCTCGCTTGGCTTCTGCATCTTCGGTGCCGGCCCAGAAGGGTTTGTAGAAGAGCCAAACGGTGGCGGCTCCAACGATGCCTCCCGCGATTTGGGCGGCGATATAGGGGACGAGCTTGGTGTAGTCGTGGGTGGTGATGGCGAAGGCGAGAGTGAAGGCGGGGTTCAGGTGGGCGTCGGGGCTGCCGAAGAGGTTGGCGGTGAAGATGCCGCAGAGCACGGCGAAGGCCCATGCGGTGCAGATGACGAGCCATCCGGCGTTTTCGGCTTTGCTGCGCTTTAGCAATACTCCGGCGACTACGCCGTTGCCCAACAGAATCAAGATAAACGTACCCATGAACTCGCCCAACATTGGTGACCGCATCGTGTGTCGTCCTTAGTCTTTCGTGATTTCCGGCGGGTTTCCCGGAGCAATTCTGGCTAGCGTGTACTGCTGTGCGAGGTCGGTGAAGGTCGCGAGTTGGGCGGCTGTCGCGGCTTCATCCCAACCCAATTCTTTCGCCATGAGGCGGGCCACTTCGGGCGCCATCGCAATGGAGGCGTGGGCGTTGAGCAGCAGGGCGCGGGTGCGGCGGGAGAGGACGTCTTCGACGGTGCGGGCCTGTTCTTCACGAGTTGCCCAGACGACCTCGGCGGCGATGTAGGGGAGAGCGGGGTGGAGTTGGGTGGCTAGCTCTGGGGATGAGGCTACGAGGGCCAGGATTTTTGCGGCATCAGCACCGTAGACGGCGAGGGGGCTGCCTTGTGCGTCGTCGGCCCAGCCGTGGATAGGCAGGTTGTGGGTGACGCAGGGGCGGTCGTCGAGTTTGCCGAGCGTGATGGCGTGGTTCATCGTGTCCTGCGCCATGTAGCGGTAGGTGGTCCACTTGCCGCCGACGATGGTGAGAAGGCCGGTCTGGTCGATGTGGACGGTGTGATCGCGGGAGAGGGTCGAGGTCTTGCCGCCTTCGGCGCCGCCAGCTTTAACGAGCGGGCGGATGCCGACGTAGACGCTTAGGACGTCGGCGCGGGTTGGCGGATGGTGGAGGTATTCGGCTGCAGTTTCGAGGATGAACTCGATCTCCTGCTCGAAGGGGAGGGGTTCGTAGCTGGGGCCGGAGATGGGGGTGTCGGTGGTGCCGACGACGGTGTGACCGTGCCACGGGATGGCGAAGAGGACGCGGCCGTCGCTGGTGTGCGGGACCATGACGGCGGTGCTGCTGCGCAGGAAGGTGCCGTCTAGTACGAGGTGGATGCCCTGGCTGGGGGCGATCATGGTGTTGGCTGCGGGGTCGGCCATGCGGCGGATCTCGTCGGTGAAGATGCCGGTGGCGTTGATGACGACTTTGGCGGAGAGGTTGAACTGCTCGCCGGTTTCGGAGTCGGTGGCGAGGACACCGTCGATGAACCCGTCTTCATCTTTTCGCAGTGAGACGACTGGAAAGTAGTTGATGACGGTGGCGCCGTGGTCGGCGGCGGTCTGCATCAGGTGGATGAGGAGGCGGGAGTCGTCGAACTGGCCGTCGTGGTAGACGACGCCCCCTTTCAGGCCGTCGGCCTGGAGGTTGGGAAGGCGTTCGAGGGTCTCTTCGCGGCTAAGGATGCGCGATTTGCCGAAGCCGTATTTACCGGCGAGCATGTCGTAAATCTTCATGCCGATGCCGTAGAAGGGGGCCTCCCACCAGGTGTAATTGGGAACGACGAAAGGGACGTCGTGGACGAGGTGTGGGGCGTTCTGGCGGAGGAGGCCGCGCTCTTTCAGGGCCTCCATGACGAGCGAGATGTTGCCCTGTTCGAGGTAGCGGACGCCGCCGTGGACGAGCTTGGTGCTGCGGCTGGAGGTTCCCTTGGCGAAGTCTTCGCGTTCGAGGAGGAGGGTGGAGAAGCCGCGGCTGGCGGAGTCTACGGCGACGCCTGCTCCGGTTGCGCCGCCACCGATGATGATGACGTCCCACGGGTCTTGCTTTTCGCGGAGGTTCGAGATCATTTGGGAGCGGTTCATGCTTTGTTCCAGCCTCCGGCGCGTTTTACGGCTTCTTTCCAGCGGGCTTGGCGGGCTTGCATGTCCTTGGCGTCGGCCTGTGGGGTGAAGATGGTGTCGGGTCCGCGGCGGCTGGCGATGTCGTCGGTGGAGGACCAGAAGTTGACGGCTAGTCCGGCGAGGTAGGCTGCGCCTTGTGCGGTGGATTCGTGGACGGCGGGACGGACGACCGGGAGTTGGAGGAGATCGGCCTGGAACTGCATGAGGATGTTGTTGGCGGCGGCTCCGCCATCGACGCGGAGCTCGCGGAGTGGGCTGGAGGTGCCGCGATTCATAGCCTGAAGGACGTCGTCGACCTGGAAGGCGATGCTTTCGAGGGCGGCTCTCGCAATATG
>JAYVZU010000051.1:0-2599 GCA_043783075.1 Rhodanobacteraceae bacterium | reverse complement strand
GGCCCAAACGCCTCTGGCCCGTTTCTTGAGCCGGTAGTCGCAGAGCTCCACCAGTACATCGTCGCCAACCACCTGCATCCCGCCATCATCGGCCACTCACTTGGCGGCCTACTCGGCCTGATGCTCACTCAATCCCATCCCGAAGACGTCCAAAAACTGCTCATTGTTGACTCGCTCCCCTTTTACGCCCTCGTCTTCGATCCCCACGCCACCGTCGCCGCCATTACCCCGCAAGCCGAGGGCGTGCGCAGCGGCATCCTCGTCCAGAATCCCGAGCAGACTGCTGCCTCATCGGCACAGACTGCCACCTACCTCGTCAACAACGCTGAAGCCCAAAAGATCGTAGCCGCTGACTCCCGCACGTCCGACCGCAACGTCATGGCGAACGCAATGTACGAAGACCTCGTCACCGACCTCCGCCCCGGTCTCGCCGCCATCAAGACCCCAACCACCCTGCTGTATCCCTTCGACGCAGCAGCCGTCGGCCCCGATCACGCCAAAATCGACGCCATCTACATCGGCGCCTATAGCTCCATGCCCAACCTCACCATCCACCGCATCGACGACAGCCGCCACTTCATCATGTTCGACCAGCCCGCCGCCTTCGACAAAGAAGTCCAAACCTTCCTCAAGTAACTGGATACCCCATTCTCGCCTGACAGTTTCATCGTCAGGCAGGGTGGGGTATGACTTGCGGAAGTAAACTAGTGTAGTTTGCCGGTCGGACCAGCAACCTATGAGTCAAGAATTTGCAAGGCTTGGAACTTCGTTGTTACCGCATGTCGATAATTTGAACTGATGGTGCTGGGATTACAATTCCGTGGTGCGAAAACACTCGCTTCTCGTCGGTTTCGCCGGCAACTAGGTCGGTTTCCATCGGCATTGCACCAGCCATAAAAACCCTCGCCATATACAGATCAGGATTGGACAAGTCTGCCGCAATGGGTTGCTTCTCGTTTTCGAGTACTGATATCGAGTAGACCATCGCATGGTCAACGAACGTTTGTCCTCGGGTATTTCGCAGTTCCCAGATCGAAGATGTGAAGGACGGAAGAACCGGGCGCCCCGGAAAGTGAGATGGATATCGACCTAAGTAGCTAGCAGTAAAGTAGTCAGCGTACGACGTAACAACGACAACGGACCCACCCTGAGCTTTTATCGCACTTTCCTCAGACTGGCTAAGGCCTTCACGCTTACGCATTGATGAGAAAACCCGTGGCGAAACCACCGATGCTACATATTGAAAAATCAACTCATCATCTTGGTAGCCATCCGACAAGCCAATAGCACTACCAGTGGCAAACTCTGATGCCATCGCAACGCTGTCGATCCCTATCGGCGGAATCGAGTTAGGCACATCGAAGCCAGTTTTTACCAGATACGATCTGACGCCAAAAAGAACCCTTCGAATATGGTAGCGCTGATATATGCCAAGCGCTGGCGAGTCCTTAAAGACTATTTCCGGTAAAGCTGGTTGGAACAGCCATGCTGCAGATCCAAGAAGGGGAAGGCAGAATGGTATTCCCCACAGAAGGTAATACTTGGACTGACCTCCCTCCTTTCGGAACTCGTCGACCCAAGCGAAAACAACAACTAACGCAGATATCAACAGAATCCAAGCACCGAACATAAAGTTCTTATCAGCACAATAAGCACTGAGTGCCAGACACCCAAGTAGCGGTCCCCACTTTCCATGCCCCGTAAATTTATGAAATGATGCGTGCGCACCAGATGTCTCTAATCGGGGCTTGGATTTGGGATGCGGTTTAATTTGAACCAAAGGATAACACTCAGGTTCCCATGCCCGGTTCTTCCCATTTCCCATTCTTTGGGAGTTGAAACGTTCTCGCACCCTGCAACTTTCGTCAACGCAAACGAGTTTGCATTTGTCAAACTGCCAGCACCGCATGGCTGTTGCCTTCTGCTATCCTTAACTTAGATTTCCAAGGAACTCCCCGATCTCCGCTCCCGGGGCAATTCCCGTTCCAACTCAGCACGAAGTGCGGAAGACCATCAGATCAAAGTCCCAACCCACAAAATTCACGAAAACCCGCGCCGACCCGCGCTATCTTGAAAGGTGCCATGCCAACTAAAGCCGAACTCCTCCAAGCTCCCATCCAGCACATCGACATCACGCAGCACAACGTAGTCCCCCTCGTAGAAGCCATGGCCTCCATGGCCTACTCCGCCCGCGACACCGCCCGCGCCGCCTCCATCTACGACATGATGCTCCGCGACACCGACTGCGGCGTCATCCTCTGCCTCGCCGGCTCGCTCATCTCCGCCGGCCTGCAGAAGATCTTTGTCGACCTCATCCGCAACCACATGGTCGACGCCATCGTCTCCACCGGCGCAAACATCGTCGATCAGGACTTCTTCGAAGCTCTCGGCTACAAACACTACATCGCTGGCGACGAGTACAAGTACGGTGCCGGTGACGCCGACCTCCGCGAACTCATGATCGACCGCATCTACGACACCTTCATCGACGAAGAAGAACTCCGCATCTGCGACGACACCACGATGAAGATCACCGACTCCCTCACCCCCCGCGCCTACTCCAGCCGCGAGTTCATCCAGGCCATGGGCAAGTACCTCT
>JAYVZU010000050.1:0-2601 GCA_043783075.1 Rhodanobacteraceae bacterium | reverse complement strand
TCTCGTACCCTGGGCTTTGGGCGATCTTTGCGAATGCGAATGGGAACCCGTCGGCGCTGTACTTTACGGCTGGACTTGCAAAAGAGACGCACGGTCTGTTCGGCTCGATCGCAAATGTCACGACCGCGACAAGTACACCTACATTCAACCTGAGCAGCGCCACCACCGTCACCTCGGTGAAGGTCGGAGCCAGTTCGACGTTTACCCTGAGCGTCGCGCCCACCAACTCCTTCACCGGCACAGTAAACATGACTTGCAGTGGCCTGCCGAAAGGCGCGCTTTGCAACTTCGGGAGCACACAGCTTACCGTTCTGCCGAATGCACCCGCAATCACTCTAGTGACGATCACCACCCAAAGCCAGATCGGCAAACTGACAGCGCCTGGATTGGACCGGTGGCATGTCTCCGGAATTGTCTCTGCGATTCTGCTGCCGTTCGGGGCTCTTGCTCTGGGGCGTCGCAGAAAGCTGTTTGGGGCATACCGGACTCTGGCGATGCTTTGCACCCTGTTTGTTTCCATCGGCCTGATGGCGGGTTGCAGCACCATGCCACACATTGCTGCGACACCCACCGGCACATCAAATGTGACCATTACCGCAACGTCGGGTAGCCAGACCCACTCGACGACTATTGCTCTAACGGTCCAGTGAAGTTGTACACGCAAGTCACTCGCCTACCGCCTCCGAAACTGGAGGCGGTTTTTTTTCGTCAGAAGATGAAGCGGCTCTAGTGGCCGGCGGGAATCTCGGGGTAAATGCGAATATCCGCGACGTTGCGGTAGACCTCGGCGTAGTCCATGCCATATCCAATGACGAAGCGGTTCGGAATGGAGAAGGCCACGTAGTCGGCTTCGATGGGCACCAGGCGGCGCTCAGGCTTGTCGAGGCAGGTGGCGATCTTCAGTGATGCCGGCTTGTGCTGCAGCATCAGCCCGCGCAGGTAGCTCAGCGTCAGGCCGGTGTCGAGAATGTCCTCGACGATAATCACGTGCTTGCCTTCGATCGGGTTGTCGATGTCTTTGATGAGCTTTACCGCGCCGGACGAAACACGGGCGCGACCATAGCTGGAGACGGCAACAAAGTCGAAGGTGTTGGAGATCGTGATGGCGCGGGCGAGGTCTGCGAGGAAGATCGCAGCACCCTTCAGAACTCCGATCAGCACGATGGGCTGGCCGCTATCCTGGCCGGCGTACTCGGCGGAGATCTGCGCACCAATCTCGGCCACGCGCTGGGCGATCTGTTCTTTGCTGAATAGGATGTCCATGGAAGAGGCGGGCGGGAAGACAGGGGCGGTGTTCGTCGACATGAAGAATAGGTTAGCGCGTTTGGGCGGTCCATGTCGTGTGTGAATTTGGGACGATATACTGACGGTTGAGCCCCGCAACGCCACGGCGGCGGGGTGTGCGAGGAATATGTATCCGTTTATCCATCTAGGTTCGTTTGAGCTGGGCACGTTTGGTCTGTTTTTGTGGCTCGCAGCGGTAACGGCCGGAGTCGTACTACACAAGTGCTTTATGCGCGATGGCGTGGACGCCGATGCGCTCAATGTGGTCTGCCTCGTCGTGCTTTCCGGCATCCTGGGAGCCAAGACCTGGCATGAGCTACAGGACCCGGTGCTGCTGAAAGAGACCATGCACCACATCTTTGCCCCGGGCATGGCCCACTTCGGACAGATTCTGCTCGGTTTAGGCGAGTGGATGCGCAGCGGAATCGCATGGTTTGGCGGTCTGGTAGCCGGAATCGCAATGCTGCTTTGGCAGGGAAAACTCGCCAAACCAAACGGCTTCACCGGCTTTCGCGGCGGAGTCCGGATGCTGGACCTGTCGGCTGCAGCAGCGCCTATCGGCTACGGAATTGGCCGCATCGGCTGCCTGACCAGCGGCGACGGCGACTACGGCAAGATCACGACCTCAACCTTCTGGGGCGTACACATCGCACCGAACGCTCTTGTCCCGATCCATCCTCAGGACGCGCTGGTGCTGAACACGCCTTTGTGGGAGTTCCTTGCGGCGCTGCTCATCGCATGGGTGATCTGGCAGTTGGGCAAACAGGCCCGCCCCCTTGGCTGGTTGACGGCGGTTTATCTGGTCCTCAGCGGACTGGCCCGGTTTACCGTGGAGTTCTTCCGCATCAACCCACGGCTGTACCTCGGGAGCCACTTCAGCAACGCGCAGATGGCTGCATTGGGGAGTGTGTTGGCAGGGACGATCATTTTGCTGCTTGTACAGTCCAAGGAACCGGTCGGTGGGCCGGCGGAGATGCCGGTTCGATTTGAGGAGTCGGCGGCTTAAAACAAATTCCCCGGCTATCACGCTAAGCCAGCCACTGCCATCCCGGTCAAACCAGTCACCGCCGTCATTCTGGCGAAGCCAGAATCTCCGTAGTTGTCTTAGGGCACGCATATCCAATTTCGAACACTTAACATGGTCGACGATGAACCTGTCGAACATGGGGCACCCGTTGAGCTAAGTTATTCTTTCGCCATGGCTTCGCGGAGTGGTTCCTGCGGTGCAGCAAAAAACGCATTCGAGATCAGGCCGCCAATAACTGCTCCGACGATTGGTGCGACCCAGAACAGCCAGAGTTGGCCCAAAGCCCATCC
>JAYVZU010000049.1:0-2601 GCA_043783075.1 Rhodanobacteraceae bacterium | reverse complement strand
AGCTATACGCGCCACGTGAGTGTGTATGTGCCGAAGCAGTATGTGGCGGGGACGGTGGCGCCGTTTATCGTGGGGGCGGATGGGCCGGACAAACTGCTGTTTACAGCGCTGGATGGGTTGATTGCCGGGCATAAGGTGCCGGTGATGGTGGCGATCTCGATTGGGAATGGGAGTGGGGATGCGCAGGGCAGCGAGCGCGGGCTGGAGTACGACACGATGTCGGGCAGGTATGCGGAGTTTGTGGAGCATGAGGTGTTGCCGCTGGTGGAGGCGAAGGCGCAGGTGAAGCTGACGCATGATCCGGAGGGTCGGGCGACGATGGGTGGGAGCTCGGGGGGATCGTGCGCGCTGATTATGGCTTGGTATCACCCGGAGTGGTATCACCGGGTGCTGACTTACTCGGGGACGTATGTGAACCAGCAATGGCCGTGGAATCCGGCGACTCCGGGTGGGGCGTTTGAGTTTCATCGCATTTTGATTCCGAAGAGCACCAAGAAGCCGATCCGGATCTGGATGGAGGTTGGGGACCGCGATCTGATGAATCCGAACACGATACGCGATGGGATGCACGACTGGGTTGGAGTGAACGAGGAGATGGCGAAGGTGTTGGCGGCGAAGGGGTACCACTACCAGTTTGTGTTTGCGCAGAATGCCGGGCATGTGGATAGGGCGACGAAGATGCAGACGCTGCCGGAGGCTCTGGAGTATGTGTGGCAGGGGTATCACGCGGGCAAGTAACTATGATGGAGCTATGTCGATTCGAAGACGGCTGAACGGCGTGCCGGTGCTGGTGTGGATGGTGTTGATCGGACTGGCGCTGCGGCTGGCGGTGATACCGTTCGACACGATCGAGAATTTGATGGATGCGGAACACGTCCATGCGTGGGAGCAGGGGAACGTGGCCAGGGCGCTGGTGGCGGGGCAGGGGTTTGGGAGCCCCTTTCTGTCAGCGCAGCCCTCGGCGATTATGCCGCCGGTTTATACGCTTGTAGTGGCGGGGATTTTTCTGGTCTTTGGGGTGCATACGGCGCACTCGATCTTTGTGGTTCATGCGTTTGATTGTTTAGTCAACGCGCTGGCTTGTGTGCCGATATTTTTTCTCGCAAGACGAAGTTTCGGCGAGCGGGTAGCCAAGTGGGCGGCTTGGGGGTGGGTGTTCTTTCCTTACGGAATTTACTTTGCGGCGGCGTGGGCCTGGTCGACGCATCTGCTGCTGCTTTGCCTGTACTGCCTGCTGTATCTGGCGCAGGATCTGGAGGTTTCTCCTCGGCTGGGGCTTTGGGTGGGGTTTGGGCTGCTGGCCGGGTTTGCAGGGCTGACGGAGCCTTCGAGTTTGGTGGTGTCGGCGTTTCTGATGGGGCTGGCGGCTTGGCGGCTGTCGCGGGCGAAGAAGCGTTGGGTGGTGCCGGGGTTGGTGGGGGCTTTGGTGGTGGCGGCTACGCTTTCACCGTGGCTGATTCGGGAGCGGGTGGTGTTTCATCGGTGGATTCCGATGCGCGACAGCATGGGGCTGGAGCTTTGGATGGGGAACAACGGTTATACGACTCGGTTTACGAGTGACCAGATTCATCCGCTGCATGATGCGGCGGAGCTGGCGGCGTATGACAAGGGCGAGCTGGCCTATATGGATCAGAAGGCCGCCCAGGCTCATGCGTACATTGCGGCGCACCGGGGTTGGTATGTATGGATGTGCGTGCGGCGTGCGGTCTATCTCTGGACGGGGTATTGGAGCCTGGACAAGGAGTATCTGGCGATGGAGCCGGCGGATTTGGCAAATATTCCGTTTGCAACTTGCATGACTGCATTGGGGTTAGTGGGGTTGTTGGTTGCCGCGCGGCGGCGGCCGTTTGAGGCGATGCGGTATGCGGGTGTGATGTTTTTGTTCCCGATGGTGTATTACTTTGCGCATCCGGAGCCTTACCATATGCGGCCGCTTGATCCGCTGCTGCTGATGTTGGGGTGCTATGGGGTGTTGACGCTGCGGGGGCGGGCTTTAGCGGCGGGTCCAACGACAAATACTGAGATTCTGGCTTTACCAGAATGACGACGATGATGGATGTTCAACCTGTAGAGGATTTGTGTTTCAATTCATGGCGATGACGAATCAAAAGACCTACTCTGCTCCCTCCCCTGCGATACCTTCGTTGCTTGCGACGTGGCTGCTGATTGCGGCGATCTTTGCTGCGGTACAGTTTGGTTCTTTGTTTACACCACCGCTGATGGACGATGTGGACGCGGCGCACGCGCAGAACGCGCAACACATTATCGATAGCGGCGACTGGGTGACGACGAAGACGAATGGCATCCGATATATCGAGAAGCCGCCCTTGCCGTTTTGGCTATTGAGCGTGTCTTTCCGGGTGTTTGGGCAGAACTCGTTTGCGACGCACCTTCCGAATGCGCTGGCGATGCTGGGGCTGGCC
The DNA here is from genome assembly GCA_043783075.1 of Rhodanobacteraceae bacterium. GTDB lineage: Bacteria > Acidobacteriota > Terriglobia > Terriglobales > Acidobacteriaceae > Edaphobacter. The sequence continues at coordinate 178 of JAYVZU010000049.1, read as the reverse complement.
TGGTTGTCGTGGTACTGGGGGCGGCGGGCGTGGGGCTCGCGGGCCGGGCTTTACGCAGGCGTGGCGGTGCTGACCTGCGTTGGGGCGTTTCTGTTTACGCGTTTCATTATTCCGGAGTCGATTCTCAGTTTGTTTCTGCTGATTGCGCTGTACTGCATGCTGACGACGCTGGAGGATC
>JAYVZU010000048.1:0-2602 GCA_043783075.1 Rhodanobacteraceae bacterium | reverse complement strand
GTCGGCACCGATGAAGTTAATCTCGACCGCAACCACATCAGCTGGGTCTCACCCCTGGGCCGCGCCTTAATGGGAGCCGCAGAGGGCGACGAAGTAATCCTCCACGCGCCCGGCGGCACCGAAACCCTGACAGTCATGGAAGTCCGGTACGAGCGCATAGAAGTAGATCCGTTCCGCATCCCACCCGGCTTCGAAGCCTCGACAAAGCAACTCGATCGCTGACATTGAATAAGTGATGTCGCCGGATTCGCAATCGTTAATTAGCTGGTCTCGCTTGAAAAAAATACTAACTCAAAAATGACTCGACCTATTGGGCCGACTGAGAGTTATGTCTCATGTTTCCACTGTTATTTCGGAATGGACTTTCGAACCTTCCGTGTCCTGAGCGTTTGCCTGAATGGATGTCCAGGCAGTGCTAATTAGGGACGGAAACGCGATCTTAAATCGCGCTAAGGTTGCAATAGCCCATGCTTGAATCTCCTGCAATTCCTCTGTCGGCGAATCTATACTTCCGAGTCGGTATAGGGCAATCCTCGACGCTCGCTTCTCATCAAGGCGCTCCCAAACTAACTCGGAGCCCACCGCCGATTCGAGTTCCTGCCTCTGTCCATAGAGCAGGTCGAATAGCCTTTTATTACTTTCCGCGTCCCCGGAGTCAATATAAATCTCAGCCCTAACCCTTCTACGCTGGGCGAAGGAAACTGCATAGGTGAATACAGCTGAATTCTCTGAGGAGAAGGTATACCAGTTTTGTGGCTGAGCTTTGCGCGCCCTCGTGAAATTGCGGTCGTGTAGATCGTTGATTAATCCCTGAAAGAACGCAAGATACTTCTGGCTTCGCTCGCTGGGTTCTCCCCCACTCTGGCTTTGCGATTCGAACTCGGAATCTTCCGGCTCGCATATAACTTCTAGCGTGAGAGCGGGACGGGAATTGTCAATTTGAATGACGCTTGCTTCTACTGCATAGAATCGGAGAACTGATTTCATTCCCCGGTTCAGCAGGTCGATCGCAACTCGATGCTCTGGCCGAATATTTTCCGCGACCCAGACCACCGCAGTCGCGCCTCGGCCAGCAGCGTAGGTGATGATCTGGCCAAGATGCCTGTGGTCCGACTGGCCGTACTGGTTCTCAATAACGACAAGCTGGCTCGTGGAAAGATCTCGGGCGAGAATGTCGGCCGAAAAGTCGCCGATCCGAACTTCGGTGTTCTCCAAACTAAGTTCCATGCCAAGCTTGTCGGATAGAAAACTCAAATTCCGAGCGAGCCATGGAGTGAAGTCCGTTGCTTCTCGCCGCCAAACTCCTTGAATCGGAACATTCTTGATTGTTCCAAGATCGTTGAAATCCATTTTTTCCTCTCATCCTCGCAACTTCTATAACTAGAGGATAGAACACACTTTTCTGAGAGCTACTGAATCATCAATCAGTGAGATTTTAGTGAAAACCCTGAAATCCAATGTCTCAGCAATTCCCGGGAATTCCTTGGTTCCTAAACGAATCCTGCTTCAACAAGAACTGCTTGATTTTGTGTAATTCGATGGCGCATACCCGAACCGTCGACAACTCGACACCAACTCTCGGCTACCAGAACTAACTGGTCTGGCTCTTCTTCAAGCCAAATGTTGAACCCTCCGTGCATGCCAGAAATCGGCAGCCAAAGGGCTGCATCATCGAATTCCGTCAACACAGACAACTCTGGGAGTCGGACACCTGCGCCAACGCGATATTTGTGTGCCACAGCCCGAACTAGCCCGTGGAACAAGTCCTGAATCGCGGCCAATTCAAAGGGGTCAGCGGATCGCTGAATCGACGGCTCCAACAGAGCTGCGCAAGTGCCGAACCCTTTTCTTCTCGCAATGTCCACGGAGCGCTCACCTGCGGAATTTTTCAATGTTCGGAACGCTCCAAGGTCGATCAGTTTCAAGACAACCGCCTCCGGCGCATTTTGGTAAGCAGCCTGATGCAAAGGAGTGAACCAAGACTGCCCGCCGGGCCGCGATGAATTGACAAGCTCCGGGTTGATCTTCAGAAAATCTAGGATTTCAACCCAATTACCGTCCTTCGCAGCAGTTGCCAACTGATTTCGGGAAGCTAAGGATTTCTCGCTCAGGTCTTCTGGCTTGAGATTCTCGACCCATTCAAGATTTTGCCGTACCCGCTCGGCTCTCGCACTCATTGTGTCCTCCTGAATCAAATGCTCAGTCTACACAGTTAGGAAAGCGAACGGTTGTCATCAACTCAACGCATTCCGGGTCGAATTTATGCGGGTTATCATGCTGATCCATTTTCCTTCTGTCTCTTCCTCGGACATTAAGCCCCTAGAGCGAAGCAAGACCCTTTGTGCTCAACAAATGCCTAAAAGCCACTTTTACGACTGCCTTAGTAAATTGTTGTTTTCCGATAAGGGCAATCCTTCACCGCAAAATTGCCCTAGCGCAGCTCCACAAACTATTTGACATCCACCCCGTCTCCTGCTTTACTTTGCATTGTAAAGTGAATCTCCCATGAGCGAACTTCACAAAGCGTTAGGCGACATCAGCAGCATCCGCCGGCAGATGGCGCAGTCCACGCAGTTCCGTGGCTACGGCCCGGCGACGTTAG
>JAYVZU010000047.1:0-23409 GCA_043783075.1 Rhodanobacteraceae bacterium | reverse complement strand
CCACTCGCGGCAGAGTTGGGCGACGCGGACGGAGCCCTGCATGGTCCAGAAGTGCGGGTCGGCGAGCGGGATGTCGACCGCGCCGAGTTGGATGGCGTACTTGAGTTCGCGCCAGTCGGTGGCGATCATGTTGGTGGCGGTGGGCAGGCCGGTGGCGCGGCGGAACTCAGCCATGATTTCGCGGCCGGAGAAGCCGCGCTCGGCACCGCAGGGATCTTCGGCATAGGCCAGAATGTGGTGCTTGCCGGTGCAGAGTTGGATGGCTTCCTGCAACGACCACGCGCCGTTGGGGTCGAGCGTGATGCGCGCGGTGGGGAAGCGTTCGGCGAGGGCGTTGACGGCTTCCATCTCCTGCGCGCCAGGGAGGACGCCGCCCTTGAGCTTGAAGTCGTGGAAGCCGTAGCGGGTTTGTGCGGCTTCGGCGAGTTTGACGACGGCGTCGACGGTCAAGGCTTTGTCGTGGCGCAGGCGAAGCCAGTCGTCGGTGGAGTCGGGTTCGCTGCGGTAGGCGAGGTTTGTCTTGTTGCGGTCGCCAACGTAGAAGAGGTAGCCGAGGACGTCGACCTGTTTGCGCTGCTGGCCTTCGCCGAGCAGAGCTGCTACCGGGAGGTCGAGGAATTGGCCGAGGAGGTCGAGCAGGGCGGCTTCGATGGCGGTGAGGACATGGACGGTGGTGCGGAGGTCGAAGGTCTGGTTGCCGCGGGCTTCGGTGTCGGGGAAGTGTTGGCGGACGGCGTTGAGCGTGGCGTTGTAGTTTCCGGTTTGACTGCCTACTACGAGGGAGATGGAATCTTCGAGGGCTCGCCGAATCTTTTCGCCGCCGGGGACTTCACCGACTCCGGTGTAGCCCGCGTTGTCGGTCAGGATGACGATGTTGCGCGTGAAGAATGGGGCGTGGGCGCCGCTCAGGTTGAGTAGCATTCCGTCGTGTCCGGCGACGGGGATAACGCGCATGGAGGTGATGGTGGGGGATGACATCAGGCTGCCTCCAGCGGCTGAAGTTCGAGGCGTTTGATCTGGCCGACGATGACCAGATAGCTGAAGATTGCGACGAGGGCGGAGGCTCCTACGAAGATCAGCGCGTCGTTGAAGTTGCCGGACCGCTTGTAGAGGATGCCGATGACGATGGGCGTGGTGATGCTGGACATGTTGCCGAAGAGATTGAATAAGCCGCCGTTGACGCCGATGAGTTGGCGCGGCGAGGTGTCCGCGATGACAGTCCAGCCAAGTGCACCGAAGCCTTTGCCGAAGAAGGCGAGTGACATCAGGATCATGACGACGGTCTGGGTGTTGGTGTAGTTGCATGCGATCATGGTGACGGAGAGCAATAGCCCGGCGATGATGGGCAGCTTGCGCGCGACGGTTAGAGAGTAGCCGCGACGTAGCAGGCCGTCGGAGCAGAGGCCCCCAAGGACGCCGCCGATGGAGCCGCACAGCGCGGGGATTGCGGCAGCGAATCCGCTCTTGATGATGGAGAGATGGCGCGCTTGCACCAGGTAGATGGGGAACCAGGTGATGAAGAAGTAGGTGAGGGTATTGATGCAGAACTGGCCGATGTAGATCCCCACCAGCATGCGCTGCGAGAGGAGTTGTTTTACGGCTGCCCAAGTGAGCGGATTGCTGTTGGATGAGGCGCGGTCGAGGTTGACGAGGCCGCCGCCTTGTTCGATGGTTTCGGCCTCAGCTGCGGAGACCATTGGGTGATCGTCGACATTGAAGACGATGCGGTTCCAGGCGATGTAGAGGATGGTTCCGACGATTGCCATGAACCAGAAGCAGCTTTGCCAGCCGTAGGTCTGGGTGAGCCAGCCAAAGATGGGCGCGAAGGCTACGAGCGCGAAGTATTGCGAGGCATTGAAGATTGCAGAGGCTACGCCGCGCTCGGCAGTGGGAAACCAAGCCGCGACAACGCGTCCGTTGCCGGGAAAGATAGGGGACTGCGCGAGTCCGGAGAAGAGTCGCATCACGAAGATGGCGACATAGACAATCGCAAATGGGAGATAGCCCGCGAGGCCTGTGAGTATGGTGCCGAGGGTCATGAGCGCGATGGCGGTGCCGTAGACGCGCTTGGAGCCGAAGCGGTCGAGCAGGCCGCCCGACGGGAGCTGCCCGAGGACGTAGGCCCAGCCGAAGCCGGAGGAGAGGACGCCAAACTTTGCGGGGTCGAGATGCAGGAGTTTCTGCATTGTCGTGCCGGCTACTGACAGGATCGCGCGGTCTCCGTAGCTGAAGCAGCTTGCGGCAAAGAGCATACCGACGATGAGGTAGCGGACGTGTGTGGTCTTGCTGGTGGTCATCGCATCTCCGGCGGAGGTGAATCGATTCAACGGTCGACATTGTTCATCCCCATCTCAATTGATGGAGCCAATTGAGATGGGGCACCCGAACTTAAGTGCGGTCCTCGATGAGTTTAGTGAGGGCTTCTAATTCGCTTGCAGTCAGGTCAGTGAGCGGTGTGCGGACTGGGCCTGCGGGGCGGCCTACTGCGGTCATTCCAGCCTTGACGATGGAGACGGCATAACCCTTGCTGGCGTTGCGGATGTTGATATAGGGGATGACGAATTCATTGAGCTGCTTGACGACCTCGGCGTGGTCGCGGCGGCGGACTGCGGCGTAGAAATCCATTGCGAAGACGGGAAGGAAGTTGAAGATGGCGGAGGAGTAGGTGGTGACGCCCATTTCGAGGTAGGGCAGGGCGAACATCTCGGCGGTGGGCAGGCCGCCGACGTAGGTCAGGCGATCGCCCATGCGAGCGTAGATGCGGGTCATGAGTTCGATGTTGCCGACACCGTCTTTGAAGCCGACGAGGTTGGGGCAGCGGTCGCAGAGTTTTTCGAGCGTGTTCTCGTTGAGGACGGCGTTGTCGCGGTTGTAGACGATGACTCCGAGCGAAGTCGCGGCGCAGACGGCTTCGATGTGTGCGGCCAGGCCGGATTGTTCGGAGTTGAGCAAATATGGCGGTAACAAGAGGATGCCGTCGGCTCCACTGGTCTCTGCGGCGATGGCAAATTCCCTGGCGATGGCGGTCCCGTAACCGCAACCAGCAACGACGGGCACGCGGCCGTTGGTCTGTTCGGTGGCAGCTTTTACTACCTGCGCGACTTCAGGAAGGGTGAGCGAGAAGAACTCGCCGGTGCCGCCGGCGGCGAACAGGCCTGCGGGCTTGTGCTGGAGGAGCCACTCGAGGTGGTCGCGATAGGGCGCTTCGTCGAAGGCATAGGTGTCGGTAAAGTGTGTGACTGGGAACGAGAGCAGCCCTGCTCCAATTTGTGTGGCGAAATCTTGTGGCGACATCTGACTCATGTGTGTCCTTCGCAATCAGCGCTTTGTCTGTCAAGCAAGAGTAGCGGCAATGTTGCGGGGATGACAAGAGCTGTGCGGTCAGCGGCGAGGGCAATCGCAATTGAAAATTCTTCAAGGCAAAGAGGCTTGATACTCGAGCTGTGAGCCGTAAGCTGACAGCTCAAAGCAACCGCCTATGTGTCTGGAGAGTGAGTTTCCTACGGCATACGATTGCCGTGGGTCAGCGGCGTAGTTCTTCGGAGAGCAGGATGGCGTCGGCGATCTCGCGCATGGACTTGCGGCGTGTGCGGCTTTCGCGCTGCATCCTCTGGTAGGCCTCTTCTTCGGTCAGTTGCAGGTCGCGCTGCAGGACGATCTTGGCGCGGTCGACTGCTTTGCGGGTCTCGAGGCGGCTGGTGAGTTGGGTATTTTCGGATTCAAGCCGGGCGCGCTCGATCTCGGCACCGACCAGGAAGCCAAGGGTGGAGAGGAGGCGGACTTCTTCGGCGGTGTGGCGGTAGCTGAGGCGGTGCTGCAGGTTGATTACGCCGATCACGCGTCCAGCGCAGAGAATCGGCGTGCAGAGCATGGCCTGGAAGTCGTCTTCGGGGATGTTCTTGAAGGCCTTGAAGCGCGGGTCTTCGGAGGCTTTGGAGGCGATTGCGACGGGTTGGCGGTGCTTTGCGACCCAGCCGGTGACGCCCTGGCCGATCTGTACGCCCATGTGGTCGACGAGGTCGGCGTGAGGATTTTTGGAGGCGCGCAGGACGAGGTTGTCGCCCTCGACGACGTAGATGAAGCAGGAGTCGCACGGGATGACGCCAGTGATGAAGGCGACGATGCGGTCGAGGACGAGGTGTAGGGAGTCGGCGGCGGCGATGCGACTGCTGATCTCGTGGAGGAAGTCGATCTGGGTGAGGCCGTCGCGGAATCCGGCCATTGTGGGGGTGGAGGGAGCGATGCGGCGCACTGCGGGGGTTGGCTGCGCCGACTCTGCTGGTTCGATCTCGGCGGCTACGGCGGCGATTTCGCCATTGCGCTTCTTTTCGAGCAATTGATGTGCGTACTGGGCGGCTTCGTTCACCATGAAGCCCATCTTGGGGCGCGACGGCTCGAAGTCAGGAACGATGCTGTAGTGGGCTAGTTCTTCGGAGGTTGTGGGCCCGATGGAGAGTACGACGGTGGTTTGCAAGGCGCGCAGAAGTTGCGGGGCGAGCTTCATCTGTTCCGCAACCTGGAACAGATGGATGACCTGTACGGCAGTCATGAATAGTACGACGTCGATGTTTCCGTCGATGACGGACTGGACGCAGTCGCGGAGAGGTTGCAGCCCCAGCGGGAGCGCCCACTGATAGACGGGCACCTTAGTTAGCGTGAGGGTGCGGCTGCTGAGCTCGGCGAGTAGTTCGGGGTTGGAGGCCCCGTACTCTTGAACTGCCACGCGCATGGTGGGGAGTTGCGGGCCGTACTCCTCGTCGATGGCCTTGAGCAGCTCGTGCCATGTACTGGGCTCGTCGGAGGTGACCTCGACTGGAATTTTGAGTTCTCGGAGCGAGGTGCTTGGCTTGGCTCCACGGGCGGCGATCTTTACCTTGCGCAGGGCTTCGAGGAAGGGCTCTGGGTCGCCCGTCGATTTTACGATTTCGACCATGGCGCGGACTCCGACGCCGGTCATGAAGATGACGAGGTCGAACTTTCCGGCGATGAGATCTGCGGCGAAATCGAGGACGAGTTGGTTGGATTCGAGGCCGACTTCGCGCATGGAGGGCACGACGAGTGGATCGCCCCCATAGGTGCGGATCAGCTTGTCGATCTCCTTCGCGCGACGGGACTCGAGTGACAGCACTCGTAGACCGTTGAAATTCGCATGCGCCACGCAACCCCCAATCCAGCGGTCCCCGGGTAGGATGCTCCACCCCCTTGCCGCTGTGAATAGCGGAAGAGTTCAAAACTAAAAAGTCTGTGCGGAGGACCGTCTTTTTATTTTAGACGCGAATGTCCTCCGGAAAACGAGGGAAATACAACTCTTAGGGCCGGACGATTCGCTGGGAGGCGAAATCGTCCGGCCACGGGACTAGAAAACGATGCGGCTGGTGAGTACGACGTTGTGGTTATAGGCGTGGAAGCTGGAGGTTGCGATCTGCATACCGGAGCCTACGACGAGCGCCAAACGGCTCTTGGGATCGTGATTTAGCTTGATCTTGCTGATCATGAAACCCGGCGTGATGAAGGTCTGATTCTTACCGTCGTTTGCGCCGAGGTGATAGTAGCTGGCGTTGACTTCCACTTCAGGCCAGAAGTATTTGCCGACCTGATATTGGGCCACGGTATTCCACTGGATGGTACGGCCGATGGTGGGTACGGAGCTGGTGGGCAGGATGGCGCCGATCGAGGACTGAACGTCGAACTTTTTATAGCCCTTGCCGGCGACAACGGTCGGAGTGATGGTTGAGACCGCTGCGCCGTTTTTGTAGGAGCCGGTGGGAACGGTGAAGGCCATTTGGAATGCGGTGGAGAAGTTATGGTGTTCGGCGGTTCCGGCAAAGGGGCGGTACTTCATGACCATGGAGAAGTCACCGGCGCCATCGGGAACCTTGGGGTTATTATGCAGAATCATCGGGGGCACGTTGATGTCGAACTCGGTGCGGGCGAAGGGGATGAAGTTGAAACCCTTGCTGCTGTCGAGGTTCCATGTCTCGTAGTGGGTGGCGGTGTACTGGTGCTGCGCGTCGAAGCGCACGAGTTGCACGATGCCGGAGGTGGGGGCGAAGACGGGGACAGCCCAGCCGGGCTGCTTGGCGGAGGTCTTTTTCACGCGGGCTTCCCAGGACTTGGCGAAGTTGGTTTGGGCGAGAAGGGTCGTGGGGGCGAGGGTGGAGAGGAGGAGGACAAGGCCGGTCATTTTCATCGTAGCGGGCTCCGCAATAGGTAGGCACATAGCTAGACAGAGGGATGAAATCGCCTGTCGATTCTGTGCGAGACGAGTCGCAAAGAAGAGCACAAACACCCGCGCATGCGGGGTCGCGCCGGATCTTTTGGGAATGGAGTGCGAAGGCGAACGAGCGGAACCACCGGCCTTGGGTGGGGTCGATTCAGCCAGATGAAACGCGTGACACGTCAGGGGGTCACGATGTTGTGCGGTGTTTGCATTGTGGCACGGAGCGTTTCTGCGTGCAAGAAAAATAGTTCTTGCATGGCGAGAGGTTTCCCGCTAATCTCGACCTCAAGAAGAACCATTTCCAGTTTTCTCTTATTCAGCTTCGGCACCTTGACGTGCCGGTTCTCAGCTGCGAATCAATCCAAGTTCATCCTGAAGCTCCACGAAGAGCCTAGTAAGTACGTTGTGCTATTGCATCGCGTTACAACCTGGCTTGCGTTTGCTTGTCTGCGCTCAACCTGAGATTGCAGATCGGCTTCGCTCACGAACACTTAGCCCTCACCCGGGCAAAGCAATCGTTTCGAGGACCTTCAGCATGAGCATCGACGTTTCGACTTCTACAAATTTCACTACCGAGCAAAAGGAATACCTGCAGGGATTCTTCGCAGGCGTTGCCGTGCGCGGGCAGGGAACATTTGTCGGACACACGAACTCCGGCCTGATTACGAACGACCCGGCTGCCGCTTCGCCGGAAGAGATGGTGTTCAACACCCCCGTCGCTGACCTGTGCAAGGAAGAGCGTTGGAAGCACGAGCAGAATCCCTTCGACATCTGGGACAAGCTGGTGGACTACGCCGCACGCAATGAGCCACCGACGGACTCCGACAAGTTTCGCATGAAGTATTTCGGTATGTTCCACGTCTCGCCGGCACAGGATTCGTTCATGCTGCGGCTGCGGGTTCCGGGTGGCATTCTGAGCTCGCACCAGATGCGCGGTCTGGCCATGATGGCAGAGAAGTGGGGTTCGGGCCGCGCCGATCTGACGACCCGCAGCAATCTCCAGATCCGCGAGTTCGCGCCAAAGGATATCGTCAACGTTTTATCCACGCTACAGAAGTATGGGCTTACGTCGCGTGGATCGGGTGCGGATAATATTCGCAACATTACGGCGTCACCTGTTACGGGGATGGAGGTGCAGGAGTTGCTGGATGTCGCGCCGTTGGCCGAGGCTCTGCAGCTATATATTTCGAACTCGCGCGATATGTATGAGCTGCCGCGCAAGTTCAACGTGGCTTTTGACAACGGCGGCGCGATCTCTGTGCTGGCCGATACGAATGATATTGGCTTCACGGCGGTTCGCGTAGGCGAAGGTCGTAGCGTTCCGGCCGGCGTCTACTTCCGCGTGCTGCTCTGCGGCATCACTGGCCACAAGCAGTTTGCCACCGACTGCGGCCTGTTGCTGCGGCCCGACCAGGCCATTGCAGTCGCAGCCGCGATGATCCGGGTGTTTGGGGAAAACGGCGACCGCACCGACCGCAAGAAGGCTCGGCTGAAGTACCTCGTCGATAGGTGGGGCGTTGAACGCTTTCTCGCGGCGACGGAGAAGAAGCTTACGTTTCCGCTTATCCACATTGCAGCCGAAGAGTGCGAGCCGCGCGGGCCGATCGATCGCGCCGGGCATATTGGAATTCATTCTCAGTCGCAGGCGGGCATGAACTATATCGGCGTGACTGTGCCGGTGGGCCGGTTGCCCGTAGACCAGATGCGGGTTGTCGCGGAGATTGCCGATTCGTTTGGCAGCGGCGAAGTTCGCCTGACGGTGTGGCAGAATCTGTTGATCCCGAATGTGCGGACTGCAGATTTGAAGGCCGTGGAGCAGGTACTCAATGCGGCTGGTCTGGAGTGTACGGCGGGAACGGTGCTCAGCGGAACAGTGGCGTGCACGGGAAACAAGGGATGCAAGTTTGCGGCTAGCGATACGAAGACCCACGCTGTCGCGTTGGCGTCGCTGCTCGATCAGAGGTTCCCGAATATGGATCAGCCGGTCAACCTGCACGTCACGGGCTGCAACCACTCCTGCGCACAGCACTACGTCGGCGACATTGGCCTGATGGGCGTGAAGGTTGGCGGAGAAGAGGGTTACCAAGTCGTTATCGGTGGCGGCGCGGATCAGGATCAGGGCGTCGCACGGGAGCTGATTTCAGCAATTCGCTACGACGAACTCGGCACGAAGATGGAGAGCCTCTTCAGTGCCTACACCGCTCAGCGTGAGCCTGGCGAGTCGTTCCTCGCGTTCACCCGGCGGCATGAGATCGCCCAGCTGCAGACGTTCTGCACCCCCGTGGAGGCTAACTAGCGATGCCGAATATTCCGCCACCGTTTATCCCTGACAACGCGCCTTTTACAACGGAGCAGCGCGCGTATCTGAACGGTCTTCTTGCTGGTATCTTCTCATCGGCGTCGACGTCGGTGGTCGCGGCTAATCCGCCTGCGTCGCTGAAGATTGCGGTGCTATATGCAAGCCAGTCTGGCACTGGCGAGACACTTGCTCGCAAGCTTGCGAAGGAGCTGAAGGCTCGTGGACATGTGGCATCGCTCACGTCGCTTGAAGGCTACACACCGGCGTCGCTTGCTCAGGAACGTCATGCGATCCTGATTGCCAGCACCTATGGCGAGGGCGATCCGCCGGATGCGGTGCAGCCGTTCTTTCAGCAGCTTTGCCTGGAGCACTTCCCGCGTTATCAGGATCTCTCTTTTGCTGTGCTTGCTCTGGGCGATTCTTCGTATGAACACTTCTGCAAGTTTGGGATCGACCTGGACCACAAGCTCGCTGCGTTGGGTGCGATTCGCATCTGCGACCGCGTCGATTGCGACGTCGATCTCGACGACACGTTTGCGAACTGGAAGTCCAGCCTGCTTGACCGGCTCGACACCAATACAGCTGCCCTCCCCACGACTATCTCCGCGCCGTCCGCAGTTATTGCTGCTAAGCCTGCTTCGATCTACACACGCGAGAACCCCTACCCTGCACCATTGATTGAGCGCCGTGCGCTGACCTGCGATGTATCCAGCAAGCTCACCATGCACGTCGCGTTCTCCATCGCGGATTCCAAGCTGGAGTACGAGGCAGGCGATGCTTGCGGTGTGTTGCCGGAGAACGATCACAGTCTCGTTAGCGAGATCATCGACACACTGAAGTTCAGCTCCGACGTTCCGGTGCAGCTTCCGAAGTCGGGCACTACGACTTTGCTGAATGCGCTTACTTCGTACCTACAGATCACGCGCCTCACACGCAAGACGATTCAGGCCTACGCGACGATCGGTCAATGCCAACGGTTGTTTGATCTGTTGATTCCCGAACAGCAATCGCATCTGGATAAGTACACGTACGACCGCGGGCTGATCGATCTGTTGCACGATTATCCTGGCGTGTTGCATGATCCCGCCGACCTTGTCGCCATGCTGCCTACGCTTGCACCGCGGCTGTACAGCATCTCGTCCAGCCCGAAGGCGCATGCGGGCGAAGTTCACGCGACGATCGCTGTGGTGCGGTATCGCTCGCACAATCGCGATCGCGGCGGCGTGGCTTCGACGATGCTGGCAGAGCGCATCGCGGTGGGTGATAAACAGCCGGTGTACATTCAGCCGAACAAACGCTTCCGTGTTCCGACCGATGCCACCGCGCCGATCATCATGATTGGGCCGGGAACCGGCATCGCGCCGTTCCGCGCATTTCTGCACGAACGCCGTGCACTTGGTGCAAGCGGTCGCAACTGGCTATTCTTCGGCGAACGCAGCGCGGCAACCGACTTCCTCTATCGCGACGAGTTGGAGAGTATGCGCGACGATGGCCACCTCAATCGTCTCGACCTCGCATTCTCGCGTGATCAGGAGCGCAAGATCTACGTGCAGGACCGGATGTTGGAGCAGGGTGCCGAGTTCTATCGCTGGCTGCAGGACGGAGCCAGTGTGTATGTCTGCGGCGACGCAAGCCGTATGGCAAAAGATGTTGACGCAACGTTGCACACGATTGTGGAGCAGCAGGCTGGCCTCTCCAAGGACTCGGCCTCTGATTACGTCCAGCAGTTGAAAGATGAGCACCGCTACCACCGCGACGTCTACTAGTACGCCACTGAACGGCCGGTACCGCCGCACTACCAAGAGCTAAATACTATGGATTTGCCTCTCCACCAACTCGCACATTCGGACCCATCGAACTCCATCGTTCGGTTGACGGAGAACGGCCTGGAGTTCTTCACGGCCATGCCGGAGATCCGCACGACACTGCCGCTGCTGATTCCGGAGCGGCCGTTGAAGGATGGCGAGCAGTACCGGTTCCACTTCGATATGACGAAGTGCATCGGCTGCCGATCCTGTGAGGTGGCGTGCAACGAGCAGAACAATACGCCGGCTGACCTGCGCTGGCGGCGTGTCGGCGAGATTGAAGGCGGTACGTATCCCGATACCGCAAGACACTACCTTTCGATGGGTTGCAATCACTGCCTTACGGCGGACTGCATCAAGGGCTGCCCGGTCAATGCGTACACGAAGGACCCGGTGACGGGCATCGTGCTGCACTCGGCGGATGCCTGCATTGGTTGCCAGTATTGTGTGTGGAATTGCCCGTACTCGGTGCCGCAGTTCAACCCGGAGCGTGGTGTCGTGGGCAAGTGCGATATGTGTCATGGCCGGTTGACCGAGGGTCTCGAACCGGCGTGTGTGAACTCCTGCCCCGAGAATGCGATTGAGATTGAGATCGTCAATCAACTGGCGTGGCGGGTCGATCACACGGAAGCTGATGCTCCCGGCATGCCGCCTGCCGGACACACCATTTCGACTACGCGAATTACTCTGCCGGAGCTGTCTACCGTTCCGCTGGAGCGTGTGGATATTGATACGCTGCGGCAGGAGCATCCGCACTGGTCGCTGGTGTGGATGACATCGCTGATTCAGCTCTCTGCTGGCGCGCTGACGGCTACGCTGCTCGCTAAGCAAGCGACGCCGGTGATGCTTACTTTGCTGCTTGCACTGACTGCCTTCACGCTTAACATCTCGGTGTTGCACCTTGGGCGTCCGGCTTATGCGTGGCGCGCGCTTGCGGCGTGGCGGCGCTCGTGGCTCTCGCGCGAGGTGCTGATGTTCGGCCTCTTCTTCAGTACGCTTGCGGCACTTACGGGAGTCGCTTGGATAAACGTGTTGCATCCCTCGGCGACTGGCTTATTGGCTGTGCCAGTGCTTGCTGGATTGGCTCCGGTTTTTGGTATCGCGGGGATTATCGCTAGTGCGTATATCTATCTGGTGCCTGCGCGTCCGGCGTGGAATATGGTGCACACGCCGATCGATTTTGTGTTGAGCGCTGCTGTACTTGGGACGGTCGCTACGCCGGTGCTGCTGCAAGCTTCGTCGTTTATTCAAACGCTGCTGCATCTGCACAGTGCGACTCCAGCGAACGCTGGCGCAACGTGGCCAGTTATCAATGCCTGCATTCTGTGGCTGGGAAATCAGGGTGTCCGGTTCATCCGCTTGCAGCAGTCGCAGATGTACGAGCACCGCGCCGCTGCATCGTTGCTCACCAGCGATGGGCTTCAGGTCAGGCTGGTCGCCTCGTTTGCGCTGATTGCGTTGGCTCTTGTCTTGTCTTTGACTGGGTTTCCTCTGCTTGCCCTTCTCACAGCTTTGGCTGGCGTGATGGCCTCGCGCTACCTGTTCTTTGTCTCGGTGGTGCCACTCAACATGGCGCTCACGTTTGTAAGGTCGGTGCACGCATGAGTGCCTCAGTGATTACGCGTATCAAGCGTCTGGTCGGTATCGACACGCAGCCGGAGAAGTATGCCTACGCGAAGGACCCACGCTTCGGCTACGTCACCGAGTCGCGTGTGGCGGAAAAGTGGGTGAAGACTACGTGCGGTTACTGCTCAGTTGGTTGCGGTATGTTGCTGGGGATCAAGGATGGCAAGGCTGTTGCTGTTCGCGGCAATCCGGACCACCCCGTGAACCTTGGCAAGTTGTGCCCCAAGGGCCTATCGGAGCACCACATTCTTGACGCGCCGGGTCGTGCGAAACTGCCTCTGTTGCGCAAGGATGGTGTGCTGACACCGGTCTCGTGGGAAGATGCGCTGGATGTGATGATCGAGCGCATCGGCGGTGTGCAGGAGAAGTACGGCAAGGAAGCGTTGGGTGTTATCGGCACCGGACAATTGCTGACGGAGGAGTTTTACACACTCGGCAAACTGGTACAGCTTGGCTTCCGCACACGCAACTACGACGGCAACACGACGCTGTGCATGTCTTCGGCGGTATCGGGCTACAAGCTCTCGTTTGGGTCGGATGGCCCGCCGGGATCGTATGCCGATATGGAGAAGGCCGACGTGATCCTGTTGATCGGCGCGAACATCGCGGACAATCATCCGATCCTATGTCAGCGTGTGGATCGCAGCACTCCGGGCACGAAGCCGCGCTCGCTCATCGTGGTTGACCCGCGAGTTACTAAGACTGCGATGATGGCCGACATTCACCTCGCCATCAAGCCGCGCTCCGACATTGCGCTGATCAACGGCATCGCTCACATCCTCATCCGCGAAGGTCTTATCGATTGCGACTACATCACGAAGCATGTCTCGGGCTTCGATGAGTTTGCAACCTTTGTGAAGGACTTCACCCCGGCTCACGTCGCTGCGGTCACGGGTCTGACGGAAGTTCAGATTACGCGCACTGCGATGCTGTATGGCCGCGCTCGTTCTGCGTTCATCGGCTGGACGATGGGCGTGAACCACTCGACGCAGGGTTCAGTGACAGTGGCGGCGATCAACAACCTCTCGCTCATCACTGGCAACATCGGACGCACCGGGGCGGCACCGTTCTCGATCACCGGCCAGTGCAATGCGATGGGTACGCGCGAGAGTGGTTTCGCGTCTTCGTTGCCGGGCTATCGCAAGTTCGAATCCGCGACCGATCGTGAAGACCTTGCCGGTATCTGGAATATTCCGGTTGAGCGAATTCCCACGGCGCGCGGCCTTGCGTATCCGGACATTATTGAAGCTGCTGTGGCCGGAAAAGTGAAGGCGTTGTGGTTCATCGCGACCAACCCTGCGGTCTCATTTCCGAACTACAACCTGCTTGCGCAAGCTCTCAAGTCTGTTGAGTTTGTTGTCGTGCAGGATGGCTTTCATCCGACTCCGACGAGCGACTTTGCGCACCTGGTTCTACCTGCCGCAATTTGGGGCGAAAAAGAGGGGACGTATACGAACTCCGAGCGCAGAATCTCCAAGGTTAACGCTGCTGTTGCGCCTCCTGGACAGGCCCGCTCGGACTTTGACATCTTTATGGCGTTGGCCTCGCGGCTGGGCGTTCGCAACGAGCTTTTTCGCGGCTGGCATACGACGCACGATGCCTTCCGCGAGTGGCAGCGTGTCTCCGCTGGCCGCATGTGCGACTACTCGCCCTTCACGTGGCA
Source organism: Rhodanobacteraceae bacterium (assembly GCA_043783075.1). Lineage (GTDB taxonomy): Bacteria > Acidobacteriota > Terriglobia > Terriglobales > Acidobacteriaceae > Edaphobacter. The sequence goes on along the minus strand of JAYVZU010000047.1, from coordinate 9,796 downwards.
GGAGATTGAGGACGAGGGCGGCAAGCAGTGGGGCGGTACGTCACTGTATCGCGATGGAGTCTTCCCTACGGCAGATGGTCGCGGCAAGTTGCACCTGGTTCCATGCGAGCCATTCCGCGAGCAGCCAAACGCGGAGTATGACTTCATCTTCAATACAGGTCGCACCGTCGAACACTGGCACACGAGGACCAAGACTGCGGAGATCGATCTGCTGAACAACATGGTGCCGAACGCTTGGCTGGAGATGAACCCGGCCGATGCAAAACGCTTGAGTCTGAGGCCGCATGAACTCGTAACGATCGTAAGCCGACGCGGCCGGGTTGAAAATGTCGAGCTGCGCGTGACGCAAATCGTGGCACCTGGTCAGGTGTTTATGCCGTTCCACTTTTCGGAGACGAACTCCAACATCGTCACGCTCGGCTCGTTTGATCCCATCTCTCGCGAGCCAAATTTCAAACAGTGTGCCGTGCGCATTGAGCGCAGCACAGCCGACAAACGAGCCGCGGCGACACCCCGACATTGAACACGGATTTTCCCGTTCAACGATTTTCAATTCAACCAAAACAACTAACCAGGGAGCGACTACACACATGGCAAACATGAAGATGTTTCTTAAATCCGGCCACCCCCCCACGCTGTTCGCAGCATTCCTCTACTTCGACTTTTCTTTCGCAGTGTGGGTGCTCAACGGTGTGATGGGCCCCTTCATCTCCGAGCAGTTTCACCTGAACGCGGGCCAGATCGGTCTGATGGTTTCGATTCCAACTTTGGCTGGAGCGTTCATGCGCTTCCCGCTTGGCGTTCTTTCGCAGTACATCGGACGTAAGAACGCGGCTATTGTCGAGATGTCGGCTATTGTTCTTGCGCTGGTGTATGGCTTCCTCTTTGTCAGCACATTCAACAGCGTCCTTGCGATGGGCGTGCTGCTGGGTATTGCGGGTGCGAGCTTTGGCGTTGCTCTGTCGCTTGGCTCGGGCTGGTTCCCCAAGGAGTACAAGGGCCTCGCAATGGGTATCGCCGGCGCTGGCAACTCAGGCACCGCGCTTGCAGCACTGTTCGCTCCTCGTCTGGCTGCGCACTTCGGCTGGCATCAGGTGTATGGCTTTGCAGCCGTGATGATGCTGCTTCCGTTGGTCGTTATGATCGTGTTCGCGAAAGAGCCACCGGATCGCGTCCATGCAACTCTGCGCGAGCACCTCTCCTGCCTGTTCGAGAAAGATGGCTGGTACTTCAACCTGATCTACATCATCACGTTTGGCGGCTTCCTCGGGCTTGCAACTTACCTCTCGTCTTTCTACGTTGCTCAGTTCCACCTCACCAAGATTCATGCAGCAAATCTGGTTGCAATTGGAACGCTGATTGGATCGGCGACACGCGTTCTCGGCGGTTGGTTTGCCGATAAGGTTGGCGGCATCACGACTCTCTCGGTCATCTTTCTGGTAGCCATCGCCGGTCTGTTCGGCCTGATGACTTCGCCTTCACTCGGCGTGACGACCGCTCTGTTGATGCTTTGCTTCGCGGCACTTGGCGCAGGCAACGGTGCGACCTTCCAGCTAGTTCCGCTCCGCTGGCCCACGACGACGGCTGTTGCCGGCGGCATGATCGGCGAGATTGGTGCGCTCGGCGGCGGTATTCTGCCGAACGTTCTCGGCCAGTCCAAGCTGCACACCGGTTCCTACCGCGCGGGCTTCATCGCTTACGCGGCTCTGGCAATTCTGGTACTGCTGATGATGCGTCTGGTTGCCAAGACCTGGACCAAGACCTGGGTTGGGCCGGGCGGCAGAGTTCTGGCGTCGGAGGTGAAGATCGTTGGGGGGGCGGAGAATTACCCGGGCCCTTCGGTCGTCGTGCCTGGCGTCGAACTCGCCTAAGGCGGTTGGGGCAGTAAAGGATGCGCGTACCGGCGATGACCGTTACGCGCATTTTTGCGTCACAACTACAGCGATTCTTCATCGATTACCACGGACCGGCGCGGTAGCGCAGACGTCACTCTATTGGAATCAGGGTAACTGCGATTAACGTTGGGGTGCAACGACCTCCGGTTGTTTTCGACAAGGCGCTATGGGGCAATTGCGAGTGTTTTGCGATCACAAGGCTTGTGATACCGGGAAGTTACCGTGCGCCCTTTCACCGCGGGGCGCTTTTGTTGGCAACAGTAAAGGTTGTTCAGATTTCTCGAAATAGTTGTATTCCAGGTACTTCTGTGTCTAGAATCGCTGGGATATTGAAGCCTGCCCGACTCCTCTGATTCAATGCCTGGGGGGGGACTTCCTCTAAGAGCGGATACCAACTACAGCTCCGGGCCGCGTGTGTTTCATGGTTTTGGACGACCATCTGGGACACCACACGCAACCAGTTATGAATTTGGATTTGGGCAGTTTGGCCCACCTGTCGCTGTTAGCGGCTGGTGCCGTTCTGCGAGGAAAAATATGTTGACCCCTGTACGTCTTGCCTTGGGCAAATTTGGTCGTTTGGTTGCGCTGTCCGTCGTTGCAGCGTTCGGTCTTATGCAGGCTGCACCGGTACTTGCGCAGACCAGCGTGAGCACGTCACTGGTCACCTTTGCAATGCCAATTCCGGTGGGTACGACCGCGGCGGCTCAACAGGTGACGTCGACCAACAATCAAGCCACGGCATTGACCATCTCAGGGATCAGTGTGTCTGGTCACTTCTCGCTCAGCGGAAGTACATGCCCAATTTCACCGAGTACGCTGGCTGCAGGTAGATCCTGCATTGCGTCCGTTACGTTTACACCTACCCAAACCGGACTGGCGCAAGGCCAGCTAACGTTTACCGACAATGCCGCCAACAGCCCTACCAAGGTGACGCTGTTTGGAGCGGGCACTACGGGTGGCGCGACCAGCCTGAATAACGCCGCGCTGGCGTTTGGCAATGTGGCATTGGGTCAGACCTCAGCTTCGCAATTCTTTACACTGACGAACAACACTGCGAGCTCGATTACTGTAACCAATGTCACGGTTCCGGCCCACTACGCGGTCAACAGCAACGCCTGCGCCACGCTGACTGCGGGAGCATTGTGCAATATTCGCATCACATTCACTCCGGCGGCGCTTGGTGGGACAAACGGCGCTGTGGCAATTACCGATAGCGCAGATCCAACCCCCGTTGGCGCCTATGTGTACGGAACTGGCGTTATCCCAGTGACGATCAGCCCCAATCCGCTGGCCTTCGGCAACGTTCCGGTCGGCATTCAGACTGTCCAGAACGTAACTGTTACCAACAATCAGTCGACTCCCGTGACCCACGGCGTCAGCACGCTGATTGGTGCCGGATACCACGTCGTAACCGGCAGCACCACCTGCCCATTCCCGCCCGCTAGTCTGGCTGCGGGTACAAGCTGCGTTATTGCAATCGGCATTACGCCCGCTGCAACCGGCAGTCTTCCCGGTACCCTGACATTTGTCAGCAATGCGCCAAACAGTCCGCAGGTTCTGGCGATTACAGCGACTGGGGTTCCGGCAACTTTCCTCACTCCATGCAGTGTCAGCTTCGGCAACGTAGCCATCAACACGACCAGTGTGGTGAAGACCGTAACACTGAAGAATGTCCTGAGCACTGCACTTACGGTTAACTCGATTGCAGTGACTTCGAGTTCTCCGTTTGCCATCGATCCCACCTCTACCTGCAACGGCGTAACAAGTCTGGCTGGAGGTGCGTCCTGCACGATCAATTTGACTGCGAGCCCGACGACACTCGCTGCATCGACCGGCACTCTGACGGTGAGCGACAGTGCACCCGGCAGCCCGCATACTGTTGCGCTGAGCGTAACCGGAGTTCCGGCGGTCTAGCTGAGCGCTGCATCGGTCGCCTTTGGTTCTGATCCAATCAACGTCACGAGCCCCAGCCAGTTGCTTACGGTGACTAATAATCTGACGACGGCGCTGCCCATCTCCGCGGTGAACTTCACCGGGCCATTCGCGCTCTCTACAGTTCCCGGATCGAGCACGTGTCCGGTTCCGAGCGGGTCGCTGGCCTCCGGTGCAAGCTGTGTGTATGCCGTCACGTTCACGCCAACTGTAGCTGGTCCTGTCAGCGGGTCGATCTCAATTTTCAATGCCGACTCTCCTGCGGCTTCGGCAACGCTGGGTGGCACAGGAACTCTCGCCACCAGCCTGTCGAGTGCGTCGCTGGCCTTCGGCAATGTGGTTGTGAACATGACCAGCACGTCGCAGATCGTCACGCTAAGCAACCTGCAACTTGTTCCGCTGCACTTCACATCGATCACCGTTCCTGCGCCCTATTCCATCGTCTCAGGCGCGGGTGCTTGCGCGGTTGCGACTGCTGTGCCGGCAAACGGAAGCTGCACGATCACCGTGACATTGAAGCCAACCGCAAACGGGGTGGTGTCTGCCTCTGCCATCTCGATTGTGCATGATGTCGCGACGAGTCCCGATAGCTTTACGCTGACTGGAACCGGCGTCACCCCGATCACGATCAGCCCCAGCCCGGTGGCGTTTGGCCAGGTCATCACCCTCGCTCCATATACCCAGACCGTGACCGTGACGAAGAACATGGCCACGCAGCAGAATTTCACGGGTGGCGGCCTGACTGATGCGGGCTATAGCGTGCCGAGCGTGACAAATACCTGCAACCATCCGCTGGCCGCAGGCGCGAGCTGCAGCTTTGTTGTGAACCTTACTGCGCCTACACGGGGTAGTTATCCGGGGACGATATCGTTTGTGGACAACGCCCCAGGGAGTCCGCAGTTGCTGACGCTCAGCGCGACGGCTGTGCCGGCGGTGGTCGTCTCGCCGACATCACTGACCTTTCCGGCTCAGCTGCAGGGAACTACCAGCGCGGCCCAGTCGATCACGCTAACCAACAACCAGCCGATTCAATTGCTGATTACGTCGGAGGTGAACGGCGGGGCGAACCCCACGGACTTCGGCATTGGCGGAAGCGGCCCGACCGCGCCGTCGACCGTTCCTGCACTGGGTAGCTGCACGATTACTGTCACGTTTGCGCCTATCACGACTGGCACCCGGACGGCGACACTCACGGTGAGCGATGACGCACCGACTTCACCGACGCAGACCATCAGCCTGACTGGTGCTGGCAATTCGCCGCTAACGATAACGCCGCCGACAGCTCTCAATTACACTGCACCTGTTGGCAGCAGCAGTACGTTTGTGCAGTTCACGGTGACCAACACCAACGCTGGTGCGCCGGTCCACATCAGCAACTTCCAGACTACGGGCGACTTTTCCGTATCGGCGACCAGCTGCCCGATCGCTCCGGCTCCACTGGCGAATGCTGCGTCCTGCATCGTCACGGTTAACTTTGTCCCGACGATCGCGGGTACACGTGGCGGTCAACTCCTTATCTACGACGACACGGTTACGAGTCCGCAGGATGTGAACCTGCAGGGTGTCGGCACGAATCCTCTTACACTTTGACGAACGCGATCATCTTCCCGGCGACGAAGATCACGACGACGAGCGCGGCTATCAGCGCGACGCTGACGAACCACGAGAGCCAGTCGGAGACTTTCACGATCGGCGTCAGTTGTCCGTTTACAGCGACCAGCAACTGTCGCGGCGGAGTGATCGCGGCACAGTCGAGCTGCACCATCGTGACGAACTTTGTGCCGACTGTCTCTGGCCCGAATACGGGCGGCGTCACCATCACGCACACAGCGGTCAATGGTTCGCCGTTGGGTACCGCACTGAGTGGCTCGGGCGTCACGACGAATCCTGCCGGCGCGGTGGCTGTGGTGTCGCCGGGCGCGGGTACAGTTGGCAGCACGGTCAACGCTATCATCACGGGAAATGGCTGGACCAACTTCGACGCAACCTCGACGATCAACTTCCTGACGCAGGGTCTGAACACTGCATGCGTCAGTGTTACGGCAACGATTCCGAATACGGCGACGACGACGACGAACACCATCGCAGCACAGATTCAGATTGCTGCCAACGCGGTTCCGGGTGGATGCGATATTCAGGTCGTCACCGGCTCTGAGACCGACTTCCTCAGTGCGGCGTTTATCGTTGCGGACTCCACGAATTCGCACATCATTACGTCCGTCACGTCGAACTTTGGGACGCAGGGTCAGAACCTGAACGTCAACCTGTTGGCGACCGGCACCAGCTTCCAGAACGGCATCACCTATGCCAACTTCGGCAGCGGCATCCAGGTGAACTCGTTGAATGTGAGCAGTGCAACGACAGCGCAGGCAAACATCACAATCTCGAATACCGCGTGCGTTGGCTTCAACTCGATTACGCTCGTGGCGGGCGGTGAGACGTCGACACTCTCGAATGCCTTCGCTGTTAGGGGTGCTACTCCGTATCTTGCATCGGTGACGCCGAGCATTGGCCAGCAGACTCAGACTCTCAACGTCACGTTCAACGGTGTGTTCACCAACTTCGTCACAGGCCAGGTGCTGGTCAACCTCGGCGGCGATATCCAGGTGAACAGCTATAACGTCACTTCGCCGACCAGCATGACGGCGAACATTACCGTTACGCTGGATGCCGTGGTCGGAGGTCGCACTGGCTTTCTCACTGTCGGGCCGTCGTGCAATCAATCCATCTTCCCGTTTGGCTTCACGGTGACACCATCTGCAGCGCAGATCGTCAGCGTCACGCCTAGCAGCGTGCCGCAGGGCGGGCAAGTCACACTTACCATCGTTGGCGCAAACACACATTGGGTGCAGGGAACGACGAATGCCGCCTTCTACAACATTCCCGCCGGCTTCATCTCCGTTCCGCTCGTTACGATCATCGATGCGACGCACGCGACCCTCAACATTGCTGTCTCGGCGAATCATCCAGTGGGTGGTCACGCGTTCTACTTGGCGACTGGTGGCGAGGTCGTTTCGTCGTCCATCTCGGTCTACGCCAACACGCCGACGTTGAATGTCAGCCCGGCGAACGGAATTCAGGGCACTTCGTTTAGTGTCAGCTTCACGGGTGCGTTTACGCACTTTGGAACTACCACACTGCCGGTGGTCAACGGTCAGGGAGTGACGCTTTCAAACTTCGTCGTCAACAGCCCGGTCAGCGCGACCGGCACGATCACCATCGCTCAGGGTGCGCCGTATGGCTTGTGCCCTTTTACGTTTACAACGGGCGGCGAGATCGTTACGACAGGCTTCAATGTCACCAATAATGCTGCGTACCTGTACAGCATTACGCCGTATCAGTCGCAGCAAAATACCAGGCTGAATGTTGTGATTCTCGGCGTCAACACGCACTTTGTAGCCGGTACAACGATCGTCAACTTCGATCCGTCGATCGCGGTAAACAGCACCACTGTGACGGATGGGACCCACGTAGGTGTGAACATCACGGTGGCTGCAAACGCCTTTATCGGTTGGCACACGGCGTATGTAAATACGGGTGCCGAGCAGGTCATCATCGGCTACTACGTCTATGGTCCGGCCAGCCCGACCATCCTTGGCGTCGTGCCTGGCAGCGGTCCGCAGGGCTCGACCCAGAACGTCACGATTACCGGTTCGTTGACTCACTGGGTTCAGGGAACCACTAACGCGATCCTGGGTGCGGGCGTCACGGTCTCGAACCTCCAGATCACCAGTCCGACTACTGCGACTGCGACGATCTCTGTCTCGCCTACGGCTCCGGTCGGCGGCAACACGGTGGTGATGATTACCGGTACCGAGATTGAAAGCGGCTCCGGCTTTAGTGTGACGCCAAATGCTTCGCTGATCCAGAGTGTGCTGGCGGTCTGCGCCGATGCAAACTACGCTAACAATATCCAGGGCCAGACCTGCACGCCGCCAAGCGGACCTCCGGTCATCTCGCAGTTGCAAACCGTCAGCCTTGCCGTAACATGCGTTGGAACGCACTGGCTGCAGGGCGATTCTACGTTCAGCTTTGGTGCGAACGTTGCAACTGCCAAGCTGACTGTCTATAGCCCGACGTCGGCCAATGTGCAGATTACGCTACTTTCGGGTGCGCCGATTGGCTTCACGGCCCTGACTACCACCACGGATGGAGAGGTTATATCGCTCCAGCAGGCGATCGATATCGAGCAGGGCTTTGCGAAATTGCACAGCACGATACCGGGTGGCGGTGTGCAGGGCGTCACGCTGAACCTCCAGGTTCTTGGCCAGTTCACGCACTGGGTGCAAGGCGTTACAAGCGCGGCATTCAATCAGGACATCACCGTCAACTCGTTCACCGTGATCGACAATGTGAACGCGATTGCGAACATCACGGTTAGTCCGTTGGCTTATGTCGATAACACCTGCAACCCGAGTGGCCATACCATCACGATCACGACGGGTGCCGAGCAGGTCAGCATCCCGGGCAGCTTCTGTTTAGGTCGCAGCGGTGCACAGGTCACCAAGGTGTATCCGTCGATTGGTGCACAGGGCACAACGTTGAGCGTCACTGTGACTGGCTCTGGGACCAACTGGGTCAATGGCATCACGACGGCCAACTTTGGCTCCGGCATCACGGTCTCCACGTTCCAGGTCTCTAACTCAACGACAATCAACGCTGTGATCGACATCGATCCGGCAGCGCAGAATGGTTATCGCACGGTCTTCGTGCAGGCTGGATCGCAGGGTCTTGCGAGCAACTTCCAGGTCTACACGCCGCCTCCGCCGGTGCCTTATATCCCCTACTTCTGGCCGACTTCCGGACTCCCCGGTCCGACGTTTACGGTCCGCTTGACCGGCCAGAACACGCACTGGGATCCGGTGACGAGGACGGCGAACTTCGGCAATAACGTCACGATCAACACGTTCCAGGTGCTCGGCCCCGGCAGCGCTATCGCCAACATCTCGATCGACCCGGCGGCACCGGCGAGCAACAACGTGGTCACCTTGATTACGGGCACGGAGATTGTGACGACCGGCTTCAACGTCGTCGTCAGTGTGCCGACGCTCAGCATCGTTGATCCCGGCTCTGCGCTACAGGGTGCGAACAACGCCAACGTGAACATCATTGGCCAGTACACGGTCTTCGATAAAACGACGACGTTCAACTTCGGCCAGGGCATTACGGTCAGCAGCGTCACGGTGCTTGGCCCAACGATCGCAACTGCGAGCATCAACATCGCCCAGTTTGCTCAGCTTGGCGGACGCGGCGTCACGGCGACGACAGGCGGGCTGACCATCGGAGGAGCGGGCTTCACCGTCACGCCGAGCCTCGCGTTGATCTCCGCCATCAGCCCGAATACTGCGCTGGCGGGCCAGACCGTAACGGTCGATGTCCAGGGCCAGAACACCCACTGGAGCTTGGCGACGGTCTTCACCTTTGGCGACGGCATCATGGTCACGTACGCGGTGGTCAACAGCCCGACCGACGCTACGGTCACTATCTCCATCCCGCCGCTGGCTGGTGAGGGTGCGACCGGAGCAACGGCAGTTACGGCAGGCGAAGTCGCGAGCATCATCAACGCGTTCGTCGACCAGCCGGGCGCGCCTTATCTGCTCTCTTCCGGCTCAAGCTCCGTGCCGCAGCAGGGAACCGTCACGTTCACGATTCTGAGCCAGGCGACCACTTGGACCACGACGCCGCCGACCGTAAGCTATGGCCCCGGCATCGTGCTGCCGAACACCAACGTCACGGGCGATACCTCGCTGACTGTCACTGGTTTCGCGCAGCCGACGACTCCGGTTGGGTATCGCAACCTTAGTGTCATGGCTGGTTTGCAGACACTGACACTGCCCTACGCGGTCTATGTTGCGCCGGTCCGGCCGTCATCAACAGCGTCTCGCCGGCGACGGCAGGGCAGGGAGTCAACATCCCAACTCTGACGATCAACGGCACGAACACGAACTGGCAGCAGGGCGTTACGCAGC